>JBBSPQ010000570.1:0-2420 GCA_038258585.1 Pseudomonadales bacterium | reverse complement strand
TGCGTGGCACATTCGGAGTTGGTCAGGTCCTGATAGAACGGTAACAACTGACCCTGTGTCAACATACCTTTATATACACTTACTTGGGTTGAGAGGCTGCAGGCGTACAGCATCTTGGCTTCGCTCAGCGAGGCGTCGCCACGCAGTTTGTGTGTAAAGCGTTTACGGATTACATAGAGGCGACGCTCGAAATCTTCGCGACCTGTGTCATTAGCAGCAGCAATAAAGAGCTGAGCAATATGCGGCTGAGCCGTTCTCGCGGCAGGGCCGACATCGGCACCGACTGGATCGACTGGCACATCGCGCCAGCCCAGAACTGTCTGCCCTTCTTCGGCAGCGATAGCGTTAATAACAGCAATACAGGTTTCACGTTCTTGCGTGATCTGAGGCAGGAAGATGTTACCCACGGCATACTTTCCGGCTGCGGGCAGAGTGAGCCCAAGCTCTTCTTCGGCGATCTTGGCAAAGAATGAATGAGGTAGCGCCATGAGTATGCCTGCGCCATCGCCGGTATTTGCTTCAAAGCCACAGCCACCACGGTGATCCATGCGGGAGTTCAGGTGGTAGGCGTCCAACATAATCTGGTGACTTGGGCGTCCCTTGATGTCGGCCACAAAACCTACGCCACAGGAGTCCTTCTCGGTGCTCGGGTCATAGAGGCCGGTTTTTTCGGGATAGCCGAATTTAAAGGGAGTTGGGGCTTTGATGCTCATAGATCTACGTGTCTCATCTGCTCGAATTTCAATTGCTTCCCGCGCACACCGACGTCGATATCGTCACAAGCTTTCGGAAGCCTCGTGGACGGAAATCTGCTCGTTATTAGAGGTTTATCAGACGCGATTATTGGCGAATTTGTCCATTCCCCGTTTACTGCCTACAGTTCCTGTAAAGGGACCTGCACAATCACGCCATTGAATATTTTGGGCGTACGCAAGCCGGGACTGTAATCCCACGGGGCCGGACACAATACCACTGAACGAGAATAAGTCAAGTTGGCCAAACCCATGCTGACAAAGGGCTGCAAGGCGGTGGCAGGCATTCCCGGCAATGGGCAGGTGGAGACCGCAAACATACGGAATCGTATGCTTTGCAGCTGCCTGTCAGGGGGGCGAATTGCTTGATAAAACCGGCTTTGTGGATTACCCTTGTCCGCCTTAATCGAGAAGAAATGACTTTCGAGTCCAACCGCGGCGGGGGAGTTGCGCTCCAGCGCGACAGGTTGGCGAGTGGACGCTATCGCACGCAGTGTGCGATGCTGCTGAATTACAATTTCAAGATTTTCCATGGATGATCTTGTGACGTGAGTAGTTAGAGGCCAGGCTTAAGCAACAGACAGCCTGTCGTCTGGAAAATAACAATAGATAAAAACACTGAGGATATGGATTGTGGATATTATTCGTTATAGAAATGACGTCTGGGGAGAGGAGGTAATACTGGGGATATCGTGGGACCTGCTCTGGGTCATAGCGGTCACTGCATTCCTGTTGCTGGCGGCGCATGCGATTTTCATGGCCGTACTTGCCAAGAAGAAAGCCAAACCTTCTCCTGAAGGAACCCGTGTCCACCGTCACGACGCCATCGATAGAGCGTTCCACTGGATTATGGCAGGCAGCGTACTGGTGCTGATTGCTACCGGTATCTCTCCTATCATTGGTGTTCGCATTGCATGGTTGGATATCCATTGGATTGCCGGCTTGGTCCTTACCTTTGTCTGTGTTTTCCACATCATCCGCGCCATGTTCTGGCAGGATTTCAAGTCTATGCTGATGGGGCCTCGTGATTTCAAAGAACCCTTTGATGAAAGCATCAAACCAGGCAAGTACTCATTCGAGCAGAAAGGTATGCACTGGGCCATGACATTCTTGGTATTGGCCGTAATCGCTACAGGTGTCACCCTATTACTGCACATCAACACACCATGGTGGGATCGCCCAACCGTGACTGATGAAGGCTCATTGGGAATATTCTTCCTGTTACACGGTACAGCAACTTTGGGCTTGGTTGCATTTACAGCAATTCATATCTACTTCGCCGTACGTCCAGAGAAGATTTTCTATACACGATCGATGGTTAAAGGCTGGATTTCCGAGTCAGAAATGAAAGCAAACCACGATGCCAACAAGTGGAATCCTGAAGTAGAAGAGAAGTAAGCAGTGACTAATATTGAAGCAGATATTGAAGCAGTAGAGTCCGTTTATGAGTTCCTGCTCGCCTATGCGGCTCAGGGTCGTCCGCCACAAGACGAATCCGGACCGGGGCCACACCCGCGTCAGGAGTTAGAAAAAATGCTTGAAGCCATGAAGAATGCCACTCGAGCTTTGGGTGACAAGCTGACTGACTTTGAGCAGGTTCTCGTTGAAGACCTTAGAAAGGCGAGTGCCGCAGTCGCTTTTGTGCTGGCTCAGCCGAAGATCGGCTCT
>JBBSPQ010000569.1:0-2423 GCA_038258585.1 Pseudomonadales bacterium | reverse complement strand
TGTTCTGCTCCAACGCCGGGATTTTCACGCCCGGTGGCGAAGAAGTCTGTAATCAGGACTGGCAAAGTATTTGGGATATCAACGTTATGGCTCATATATTTGCCTCCCGCGCTGTGCTGCCAGCCATGCTTGAGCGGGGAGAAGGTTATTTGCTCAATACTGCCTCTGCTGCCGGGCTGCTTAATCAGATCGGGTCGGCGCCTTATGCGGTTACCAAACACGCGGCTGTTGGGTTTGCAGAGTGGTTATCCATTACTTATGGCAGTCGTGGCATTAAGGTCTCTGTGTTGTGTCCTCAAGCAGTGCGGACTCAGATGACAGCGAACGGGACAGGGGCTGCCGGTGTGGACGGTATGTTGGAGCCGGAACAACTCGCGCAGACAGTGATTGAGACGCTGGCCGAGGAGCGTTTCCTAGTGCTGCCTCATCCGGAAGTGCTGACCTATATGCAGCGTAAGACAGCAGATTACGATCGCTGGTTGGGTGGTATGCGCCGCCTGCAAGAGCGTTTCGGTGACAAGTATAAATCGTGATTCGCTCTTTCACCGAGGCGTCATTTCCTTATAATGGCGCCCCGGTTTGAAATTACACGAACATAAGACGTCCAGGACCCTCACATGACAATAACGATAGGCAAGCACTCAGTAGTCGAGATTAGCTACACTCTTAAGAACGACGCAGGCGAAGTTCTGGACTCCTCGGAAGGCGGTGATCCGCTGATGTATCTGCACGGTACTCACGGGCTGATTCAGGGGCTGGAAAATGAGCTCGATGGCAAAAAAGCAGGCGACGCGTTTGTGGCCGTTATTCCACCGGAATTGGCCTACGGCGAGATTGATCCTGATCTGATCCACAGCATCGACAAGTCCATGTTCCGCGGTGTCGACAATATCGAGCCGGGCATGGTGTTTACCGCTCAGGGCGAGCATGGTCAGCAGCAGATTACGGTTAAGTCTGTTGAGGGCGGTGAGGTCAAGATCGATGGCAATCATGAGATGGCTGGCCAGACTCTGCATTTCGACGTGCAGGTGGTCAGTGTGCGTGAAGCGACGGAAGAAGAGATTGACCACGGGCATGTTCATGCTCCTGGCGATCATCATCACCATTAAAATCCGGCAATAGGCTCTCTCCGTCAAAAATGAAGGTCGGGACACGAATCACATGATTTCGCTTCCCGACCGTCAGTCGGTCTGGGTTACTCAGCTGCCATAGCCCATGATGGCTTTGGTCTCCAGAAATTCCTCGAAACCCTCTACACCCCATTCTCTGCCGTTACCCGATTGCTTGTAGCCACCGAAAGGAGCAGCAAAATCGGTGCTGGCACCATTGATATGAACCATGCCTGTGCGCAGACGTCGCGCCACTTGCCTGGCGTGATCTGGCTCTCCGGACACGTATCCTGACAAACCGTAGTCAGTATCGTTGGCCTGATTGATGGCATCTTCTTCATCGTCGTAAGCCAGTAAAGTAAGTACCGGGCCGAAGATTTCTTCGCGAGCGATTGTCATGTTGTTATTGGCATTGGCGAAAACCGTAGGACGTACGAAGTAGCCAGTTTCCAATCCTTCAGGCTTGCCGGGGCCGCCGGCTATAACTTGGGCACCCTCTGCAATTCCCTTGTTAATTAATTCCTGTATGCGCTCGTATTGGGCGCGATTGACGACAGGACCCAAGCGCGTGGTTTCCTCGGCGGGATTCCCCGGCACTGCCTTTGCTGCTGTGGCTTGCGCAATGGCAATGGCTTCGTCCATGCGTTCTTTAGGCACGAGCATGCGAGTAGGGGCGTTACAGGATTGACCGCTGTTGCCGAAGCAGGCGCTGACGCCGCCGCTCACAGCGCGCGCGAAATCGGCGCCGTTCAAGATGATGTTGGCAGATTTGCCGCCCAGTTCCTGAGTCACTTTCTTGATGCTGTGAGCTGCCGCCTTGGCGACCTCACGTCCAGCACGGGTGGAACCTGTGAATGACACCAGATCGATGTCAGGGTGACTGGAGATTGCGGCGCCGACAACGGGGCCGTCGCCGTTGATCATGTTGAACACGCCCGCAGGCAACCCGGCATCGGCGATGATTTCTGCGAGGATGTAGGCACTCACAGGCGACATTTCGCTGGGCTTGAGAATCATTGTGCAACCAGCCGCTAGCGCGGGTGCTACTTTGCAGCTGATCTGGTTCAGTGGCCAGTTCCAGGGAGTGATAAACCCGCAGACACCGATTGGTTCTTTGACGATGCGGCTGTTGCCGCGCGCTTCTTCAAATTCATAGTTGCGCAGAATTTCCCGTGCCGTGGTGAAGTGTCCGATTCCTGTGCCGACATGAGCGGCGCGAGCAAACGCAATTGGGGCGCCCATTTCTCCGGAAATAGCCGCTGCCAGCTCTTCGGTTCTACTTTTGATTCCAGCGATGATGCGATCCAGAACCTC
>JBBSPQ010000568.1:0-2436 GCA_038258585.1 Pseudomonadales bacterium | reverse complement strand
TGGATCACTAACGATCTGGGCATTGCCTATGATCAGCGCAATGCCATGGTGGTAGGGTTTGCAATGGGGTTTGCGGTAATTCCAACGATATTCTCGATTGCGGAAGATGCTGTCTTCACCGTTCCCAAGCAACTGACATATGGCTCTCTGGCACTGGGGGCGACACCTTGGCAGACGCTTAGTCGCGTAGTGTTACCGACCGCCAGTCCGGGGATATTTTCAGCTCTGATGATTGGAATGGGACGTGCGGTGGGCGAAACCATGATTGTTCTCATGGCGACGGGTAACACGCCAATCATGGATATCAACATCTTCGAAGGCATGAGAACATTGGCCGCAAACATTGCAGTTGAAGTTCCCGAGTCCGAAGTGGCCAGCACGCATTACAGAATTCTCTTTCTCGCGGCGCTGGTATTGTTCATGTTTACCTTTGTTGTGAATACTCTGGCAGAAATTATCAGACAGCGCCTACGACGCAAGTACAGCACCATATGACAACGATTCGACGTTTTTTTGCCAGCGGTACACCATGGATCTGGGTCAATGCCGGTGCCGTGGCCATCAGCATCATTATGACTGTAGGGCTGCTGTTCCTCCTCGCTTATAACGGGCTGGGACATTTCTGGCCTCGCGACATTATGCTCGCCCAGTACATGCAGCCGGTCAGTTCAGGTGAGCCGCTGCAACGCGAAATTATTGGTGAACGAGTCGAGCAGGAGGTTGTGCCTGCAGAACGCATTATCTCATCAGGTATTCCTGTCGATGAATCTCAACTCATGTACGACCGTGAGCTAGTGAAGATAGGCAACAGAGATTTGAATGGCAGCGACTTCACGTGGTTGTTGACGGACTTTCTTGGCGATGTACGCCATCCCGTAAATCTCACTGCGTTTGAGCGTCGTGAATGGGGAAACTTTTACGGTTTTATTCAGGATGTGAAGGAAGCCGGAGTAACCATTGCCAGCAGTGATCCCGCAAATGAATCCGACTTCACCGCATGGGATGAGCTGCAAGTACGAATCGAGCGAGCGCTGGCAATACACGAAGAAATTGAGAGACTCGAAAAAAACGAGATAGGTGAAGTTAACCATGCGCTCGAAAGACTTCGACTGCGTGAGCGCGGTTTGGAGCTGCGAGGGGAAAACACGCCGGAACGCATTGCGGATATAGAAGCGGAGCGCGCCGAGTGGGACAGCCGCTTTGCTACCTATCAGACCCAGCTGTCTGCATTATACGAAGACATTGATCGAGACACTGTGGTGATGCTCGCAATGAATGAGGAAGTAAAAGAGATCGATATCGCTGAGATCGTTAGAGCCTATCAACCAAACTCTCTGCATATCGGCGGTAAACTTTTAATTTACGTTAAGAAATTATGGGAATTTCTTTCCGATGAGCCGCGCGAAGCGAATACAGAAGGTGGAGTATTTCCGGCTATCTTTGGCACGGTCGTGATGGTACTGCTAATGTCGGTTTTCGTAACCCCGTTCGGTGTGGTCGCTGCCGTTTACTTACGTGAGTACGCTAGGCAGGGTTTTATTACCCGCACGATTCGCATCGCCGTCAATAATCTGGCCGGGGTCCCCTCAATTGTTTACGGAGTGTTCGGGCTTGGGTTCTTCATTTATTTTGTGGGCGCGGAAGTAGATCAGGCATTTTACCCGGAGGCTCTGCCGGCTCCGACCTTTGGCACGCCAGGCATGTTGTGGGCTTCTTTGACACTGGCGCTACTGACGGTACCGGTTGTAATTGTTTCGACAGAGGAAGGGTTGGCCCGCATTCCCCGAAGTCTCCGCGAAGGCAGTCTTGCGCTTGGCGCAACGAAGTTTGAAACTTTATGGCGTGTAGTACTGCCAATGGCAAGCCCTGCCATGATGACTGGGCTCATTCTGGCGGTTGCAAGGGCAGCAGGAGAGGTTGCTCCTTTGATGCTGGTTGGCGTCGTCAAGTTGGCTCCCGCGCTGCCAGTGGATGGTAACTATCCTTATTTTCATCTGGATCAAAAGTTTATGCATCTTGGCTTCCATATCTACGACGTCGGTTTTCAGAGTCCAAATGTGGAAGCGGCCCGGCCGTTGGTATTCGCTACGGCATTGCTGCTGGTGATAGTGATTGCCCTGCTGAATCAACTTGCCGTATCGATACGTAATCGTCTGCGCGAACAATTCAAATCGCTGGATATGTAATTTAAAAACACTTAATTTACGGACATGTCGAAATGACAGAATCAGACACAGAGTATGCAACGGTGAACAGATCGAAATTCAAGAAAATTGACATGTCGAAGCTGTCGAGTGCCGAGAGTTCGCTGTCGGCAGAAGATCTGCCCTCTTGCCTACAAGTCAACGATCTTAACTTGTACTACGGCTCCGCGCATGCCTTGACAGATATCAATCTAAGTCTTCCCAAGCACCGCGTCACTGCCTTCATCGGGCC
>JBBSPQ010000567.1:0-2443 GCA_038258585.1 Pseudomonadales bacterium | reverse complement strand
CAGCGTCGGAGTTCCAACCAATTGGCTAAAGTACTGGCAATCGCAAATCAGAAAGGAGGTGTTGGTAAAACCACAACCTCTGTGAATCTTGCCGCGTCTCTTAAAGCGACCAAGCGTCGAGTGCTGCTCATTGATCTGGACCCGCAAGGTAATGCCACAATGGGCAGTGGCGTTGACAAGTCAGATCTCGAATTCTCCATCTATGACGTACTGATGGGCGAGGCTGAGTTTGCTGCTGCAGTGGTTAAAACGCCAGGGGGGTTCGACATACTACCGGCCAATGGCGATCTGACTGCGGCCGAAGTGGCATTACTTCAGGCGGAAAATCGCGAAACACGTCTGCGTGACATTATTGCCCGTATTAGCGACCAGTACGATTTCATCGTGATCGACTGTCCTCCGTCACTTAATATGTTGACTATCAATGCGCTGGTTGCGGCCAACGGGGTGATTATCCCCATGCAGTGCGAATACTATGCATTGGAAGGATTGTCGGCATTGATGGAAACCATTCAGGCAGTGAGCAACACCTTCAATCCGACTCTTGAAATCGAAGGTATTCTGCGGACGATGTACGATCCGCGCAACCGTCTGACTGTTGAAGTATCCAACCAGTTGTTCACCCATTTTGGCGACAGGGTTTATCGCACGGTGGTGCCGCGTAACGTGCGTTTGGCAGAGGCGCCCAGCTACGGGATGCCGGTATTGCAGTATGACAGACAGTCCAGAGGCGCTATTGCTTATCTGGCCCTAGCTGGCGAAATGCTGCGCCGTAATGAACAGGCCAGAGCGACCGCTTGATAGGGCGGTGCTCTGGATCAACTTATTGTAAAGAACGGAATTCAAGATGGCCGCTAAGAAGAAACTGGGCAGAGGACTGGATGCGCTGCTGGGCGGGGCTGGAAAGTCCGCTAATTCGCTTGGCAACTCCCTCACAGGCAACTCCCTCACAGGCGTCGCCGGCGCAGAAACAGTGCGTAAAGAGAAAGATGGCGATCTTAGAAACATTCCCATCGAACTGATTCAGCGCGGTAAGTACCAGCCTCGTACTGACATGCACGAAGAAGCGTTGCAGGAGCTCGCCTTGTCAATCAAGGCTCAAGGCGTCATGCAGCCGATCGTGGTCAGGCCAATTTCTGATACCCGCTATGAAATCATTGCTGGCGAACGCCGCTGGCGCGCTACGCAGATCGCTGGTCTCGACACCATTCCCGCCATCATCAAACCGGTGAGCGATGAGTCTGCTATCGCCATGTCTTTGATAGAGAATATTCAACGCGAAAATCTCAACCCAATAGAAGAGGCGTTGGCGCTAAAGCGTCTGCAGGACGAATTTGTCCTGACTCAGCAGGAGGTTGCCGATGCGGTCGGTAAGTCCCGCGCCACAGTGACCAATCTGTTGCGACTGATCAACCTGAACCCGGATGTTCGCTTGATGCTCGAGCGCGGTGATTTGGAAATGGGTCATGCCCGTGCGCTGTTGTCACTCAGTGCCGGCGAGCAGAGTGACGCGGCAAAGACGGTTGTCGGAAAAGGGTTTTCGGTAAGACAGACTGAAGCGCTGGTTAGACGCGTTCTGACAGAAGACAAAGACGCGAAAACACCACAAACAGTGACAGACCCGGACATCAGAAGCCTAGAGGAGAGTCTTTCCGAGACCCTCGGCGCCCACGTTCAGATCCAGCACACCAGTAAGGGTGGAGGGAAAGTGACCCTTAAATACAACAGTCTGGATGAACTCGAAGGGATACTGTCACACATCAAATGAGCACGGACGCTGTTGATTAGGTTGGGCATTATCCCTATAATGCGCTGCTTTGGAAGGCGGCGGATGTTAAAGCAAGAGAGCCTCTGGTTAAGTAACTGGCAAAGTTATTAGCAACGTGTCGACCATTAAAGCTCCTCCCATCTATAAGATAATAGCCAGCCAGTTCGCTACTGTTGGTCTTGTTACAGCAGTTGGTTACGTAACACTGGGTTGGGTTAGTGCTTATTCTTTGCTGTTAGGTGGCTTGATCTGCGCGATACCGAATGGGTATTTCGCTATAAAAGCGTTCCAGTACAGGGGCGCAAGAGCAGCACAGAAAATTGTCAGGGCGTTTTATCTCGGTGAGGCAATCAAGATTTTATTGATGAGTGCCGGGTTCGCTTTGGCCTTTATTTATGTAGAACCCTTAAGCACAAAAGCACTGTTCGCAGGGTTCATAATAGTTTACTTAACAGGTCTGGCTGCATTGATGACGATGCAGACAGGCAGATAGCGAGTTTTAAAAGCCCATGGCAGAATCTCACGAAGCGATTGAAACAGCACAAACTGCAACGGAATACGTTCAGCACCATCTGACCTTTCTGACTTTTGGACAGAAAGTCGACGGTAGCTGGGGCGTGGCGCATTCGGTCGAAGAAGCCAAAGAAATGGGTTTCTGGGCCATCAATATCGATT
>JBBSPQ010000566.1:0-2452 GCA_038258585.1 Pseudomonadales bacterium | reverse complement strand
GCGGCTTCCAGATTGGTATTCAGTGCCGTTTCTTCGATGTCGGAACCACGAGTCGCCCGTGAGGAGTTGATGTCAATAGACACCAATGCTTCGGTCGGGTCGATCACGATTGAGCCACCGGAAGGCAGTTTAACTTCGCGCTGGAATGCAGTCTCGATCTGGCCTTCTATTTGATAACGATTGAACAGGGGCAGGGGCTCCTGGTACAGCTTGATGCGAGCTTCATAGTGAGGCATTACCTGACGGACAAATGACAATGCCTCATCGTATGCTTCCTGAGTGTCGAACAGCACTTCGCCGATGTCCTGACGCAGGTAGTCACGGATGGTGCGGATGATGACATTGCTTTCCTGATAGATGAGGAAAGGAGCGGTTTTCTGGGTAGAGGCTTCGGTAATGGACGTCCAAAGGGCGAGGAGGTAGTCCAGATCCCATTGCAATTCTTGCTGTTGTTTACCAACTCCGGCAGTACGCACGATCATGCCCATGCCATCAGGAATGTCCAGACTCGCCAGTGCTTCGCGGATTTCGGAGCGTTCGTCGCCTTCGATGCGACGGGAGATACCACCAGCACGTGGATTGTTTGGCATCAACACCAGATAACGACCCGCGAGACTGACAAAGGTTGTTAGGGCGGCGCCTTTATTGCCACGTTCTTCTTTCTCGACTTGAACAATGACTTCGGTGCCTTCGGCAACAACTTCCTTGATATTGACCCGACCGCCTTCTGAACCGCGTTTGGTGAAATACTGAGGGGAAATTTCCTTGAGGGGGAGGAAGCCGTGGCGCTCGGCGCCGAAGTCTACGAATGCGGCTTCAAGGCTTGGTTCAACCCTTGTGATCCGACCTTTGTAGATGCTGGCTTTTTTCTGAACTCTAGAGCGATTCTCAATATCCAGATCATAAAGACGCTGACCATCAACAAGCGCTACGCGCAACTCCTCTTCTTGAGTTGCATTGATTAACATTCTTTTCATCGTAAGGTTCACTTTTCTGTTGCGCCAGAACCGTAAACCCGGGGTACATCAAACCTGCAGGCGGAGAGTTACTGAAAGCGGATTTGCCTTCTTATCAAGAAAACCATGGTGACTTTGAAACATCATTTCTGACCCTGGTGACCTGTTAACTGAAAATCCGATAACGAAAATCTTTGACTTTGGCGCGGCGCAATATCGCTGCAGCGTGCTCTGACTCTGATTGCCTTTGTATTGCGATCAGCGGTCCGGAAGTCGATTTATGTAAATCTTAAGCCTCCGGTGTTGTCTCATCTGTTCTTGGCGTGAGACGACACCGTCCTGAATTTGATACGACCCGAATTTATCTGGCTGTATTTTTCGTTCGTGTTGGCGGTTTAAGCCAGCACTCCGTATGTTTTCAGCACCGCATTTCCGGTGCCTTGCTTACTGCATTGTCTTGCTTGAAATCTTATCTGGGTGAAGCGCGGTCTTTGAATGCGTCCTCACTTTTTCTCTGTCGTAACTCTTTGTCACAAGAAGAAGCTGATATAACTGCTTTGACTCCTGTAACGACCGGTAATCGATCTCTATACGTTCTTTCTGATTTGTTCTGAACGTTTATTTCTGGCGCTGTGTCTGGCCGTAATGACGAGATGACGTGGGGTCAGGAGGTCAGAGCCTGGCATATCGGAGGGTCGACCTGATGGGTCTAACTGTCCTATGCCTTGTAGCGCCCGCGAAATATAGCAGTAAATACTTTTTAATTCAAACACCTGTGAGCGTTTTGCGGACTTTTCCCGATGTTTCTTTCACTCTTTTAAAAGCGATGATAAAGACGTCCCCGATATCGGTTGAAGCCCTTTCACTTGCTGGCATGCGGCGGCACGACGCTTGTTTGATTTAAGGTTGAACGTTTAGAATGCATAAATCGTGGCATTGCTTATACAAGGACACAGTTAATGAGGGTTTACCTGTATGTTCGAACCTCTGAGTTTGAAACGCTGTATGCAAATCCGGAAGCGAACATCGCCCTGAATCTGGCGATAGAGCGCGAATTGCAGGAGCTGCAAGAGTATTGTGACGGTCACGGTTGGCGAATACATCAGCTCGCCAGTGATTCTGCGGCACCTTGGAATGCTGATTTTGCCGATCGGAGTGGCGGCAGGGAACTGTTGTCCCGAGTGAAAAAGAACGATGCGGTCGTGGTTCATACCTTGGAGCGTTTGTTTAGCTCCTGCTATGATGCTTTCGCCACGCTGGAGCGGTTCAAATCCAATGGAGTAGCATTGCATGTGCTTGATCTTGGCGGTGATGTCACCGACTCAACCTTACAGCTGGATGTTATTTCAGCAGCGCGCCTGTTTGCAGGATTGGAGAAGCGCAGGTCGGTGGAGCGTATCAAGAACGTCAAGCAGGATCAGCGCAGTAAGGGACGGTACCTTGGCGGAAGTCGTCCTTTCGGCTACATGATTCACACAAATGGCCGTCTCATTGAG
>JBBSPQ010000565.1:0-2452 GCA_038258585.1 Pseudomonadales bacterium | reverse complement strand
GGCCGTGCCCCAATCGGTCGGAGAGAACAGATCTCACCTGTTGCGCGATGTCTGCGCCGGCGTGTTTGGGCGGCACCTGCCGCACTACGTTGGACTCGGAAGCAACGCGTTCAATGCCGACGCCTAGTGCCTGCAGCGACTCTGCCTGTTGCTCAGCACAATCCGCTTCCGCCTGACTCACCGCGATGGAAAGTGGCACTAGGAGCGGTTGCGCTTTTATACCCTCATTCTGCGTAGCAGTCTTCATCCGTTCGTAAGTAATACGTTCGTGGGCCGCGTGCATATCAACAACAATTAATCCCTGTGCATTCTGCGCCAGAATATAAATACCGTGTAGCTGTGCAATGGCAAACCCTAAAGGGGGCACATCTACGTCATTATGCAGATCAGCATAAGTGACTAACTGTTCCGCTATTCTATTGGGACCCTGACTCCCGAATGAAAACTGTGATGAGTACGGTGCCGAAGAAGAAACACTATACGGAGACTGCAGGCTCATCCGCCCCTGCTCTGAAAATTCACCAGTGGAAATCGATGTTCTCTCCGTCTGAATGAACTCGCCAGAATCAGGATCGACATAACCTGGCACTGCCGGGTCATCTGTGCTGTTCAGGGCTAGCCGATCTTGCGGACGAACGCCGGCAAGGGCCTTATGAAGTGCTCGAAACAGGAAATCGTGAACCAAGCGACCGTCACGGAAACGGACCTCATGCTTGGTTGGGTGTACGTTCACATCGACCAACGCTGGCAGTAATTCCAGATATAAAACAAAGGCCGGATGGCGCCCATGAAACAGCACATCCTTATAAGCTTGTTTGACGGCATGACTAACAAGCTTGTCGCGAATGACTCGTCCATTGACGTAGAAATACTGGAGATCAGCCTGACTGCGGGAAAAGGTGGGCAGACTGACCCAACCCCACAGCCTGAGTCCAGAGGCCTCTATGTCGACATGGATGGAATTCTCAATGAAAGCTGGTCCGCAAACCAGTGCCACACGACGCTGCTGCTCCTGAGCACTTTGGGCTGCCTGCAAGTGATGAATAACACGCTGATTGTGACGCAGGCTGAACGCTACATCGAATCGACTCAACGCCAACCGTTTCACAACTTCCTCGAGTCGATCGAATTCTGTTTTCTCAGTCCGTAAAAATTTCTTGCGCGCAGGGGTATTAAAAAACAGATCGCGAACCTCGACGGTCGTTCCCTGAGGATGCGCCGCAGGTGAAATCGCCGCCGTCATTTCCTGGCCTTCGGCCTGTACTCGCCATGCAGTTTGATCTGCTGCCTGTTGTGAGCGCGAGGTCAATTCCAGACGAGAGACGGAGCAGATACTGGCCAGAGCCTCGCCGCGAAAACCGAGACTGACAATATTCTCCAGATCATCGAGGTTCGCGATCTTACTGGTTGCGTGACGACTTAACGCCAACCCCAAATCGTCTTTGACAATGCCCGCACCGTTGTCACGGATTCGCAGCAACTTGCTGCCGCCTTGTTCAA
Organism: Pseudomonadales bacterium; assembly: GCA_038258585.1. Classification (GTDB taxonomy): domain Bacteria; phylum Pseudomonadota; class Gammaproteobacteria; order Pseudomonadales; family Pseudohongiellaceae; genus UBA5078. The sequence continues at coordinate 952 of JBBSPQ010000565.1, read as the reverse complement.
CGTCTATCTCCACACGATCGGCTCCAGCATCAAGGCTGTTTTCGAGTAATTCTTTGACAACGGAAGCGGGGCGTTCAACAACTTCGCCGGCGGCAATCTGGTTGGCCAGACGCTGGCTTAAGAGTGCAATGCGTGTCATCGGTTTTCAGCAGGAATTTTCAGCACCTGCCCTACACGAATGACATCATTACGCAAATTATTCGCCTGCCTCAAGTTGGACAAACTGATGCTGTAGCGTTCGGCAATTCCCGAAAGTGTTTCGCCTCTGGCGGTCTTGTGCTCTAGGGCAGGTGGAGGCGAAATAGGCGCCATGCCAGTAATCTGCAACTCCTGACCAACTTGAATCACATCGCTCTTCAGGGCGTTATTTCGCTTTAACTCACTGGAACTGACGCCATAACGCTGCGCGATCATAGAAATACTGTCACCGCGTTTCACCACATAAGAACCACTTGTGGCAACTCCCATATCAGGCGCAATATTGTTCGCTTTCTGCCACGCGACCAAAGTGTCTTCTGGAGGTCTGTCATAAAAGTACTTCATGACCCCTTGCACAACACTATCGGCCAGTCGCCGTTGATATGACGATGTGTTGAGCTTGCGGGCTTCATTCGGATTTGACAAATATCCGGTTTCAATCAACAGCGAAGGGATGTCCGGCGAACGCAACACCCAGAGATTTCCCTGTTGAGGTTTATCTCTTCGCAATGTTGCAGCACTGCCCAGTGAATTCAGTATGTATGAACCCGCAGTAATGCTTTGCTCAATGCTCCATGCCATCGAGAGATCAAGAAGTGTACGTGCCAGATCATCTTCTATATTGCGAAGACTGGTATCGCCCGCAATCCCACCCAGCAGGTCGGCACTGTTTTCCTTTTCCGCTACCCGCCGGCTGTTTTCATCCTCTGCGATACGTTCGGACAAGGCATAAACAGTTATTCCTTCCGCCTGT
>JBBSPQ010000564.1:0-2454 GCA_038258585.1 Pseudomonadales bacterium | reverse complement strand
TGGCATTGGGCGATCACCGCAGCGATACAAGAAGGCTGGCTCATCACGTTTGAGAAGATCCTTTAACACAGCATTTAGGTTCACACCAGCCTCTGTGCTGTCCCAGACGATATGCGCCCTAGCCTGATAACCAGCCACTATTAGGCTCAGTCCTAACCATTCCATAACCTCTTCAATCTGCTCAAAAGGGATACCACAAGTTTCCTGTCCGTGGCTGCTGATAGTCAGTCGGTCTGATTGAGGGAAGGGCAAGAGCGCTCGGAGTTGCTTCCACATGGTCGAACTTCTTTTGTTGTGCCCTTCGAGGATTCCCTATGTGTCAGATTGATGTGTCAACCCAAGGCTGTGCGATCGCACAGGAAAGACAGGGGGTACGATTTTTATTGACACTGGAATGGCTAAATAAAGCCAGTAGGATCCTCCCGTCTAAAGTCCTACACGGCCTATCAATTGGGAGACAGCGATCGCACTATTGGTTCGTACAGTCGCTCCAATGTGCTCAGGGTGTCCGAATCTCGATTCCATGATATTTCTTGCGTACCTTGCCACCTTCTCGCCAGTACTCATACCAATACGGGCCATGCAGATCACCGTCAGCACATTTGCACCCCGCTTTCCCGCATTTAACGCCCTGGCGTAAAAAGACTGACTTGCCCCGGCGCTTCTGCTCAACCGCTGCCTTAGCAGCAGGCGGGCTCCAAGTCTCTTCTATCACCGCGTCCGCTGCGACCACTTCCGCTCGTAGCCATGCTAATAGCCGCCGCTGTTGCGGTAGTGACCAGTGACTGATCAACCGTTTTGCTGTCCGGAGTGTCAAGTTAGTGGGATGAGGCATCGGCTACAAAATCTTAGGTAACAGAGAGAATAGTATCTCCCATTATAATGTTACCCAAGATATTCAGAAAAAGACAAAAATTCACTGGCAAGCCACGGTACTCGCCTTCTAGAAATCGCTGCTGAGCTATATAAAATATCTTGGGTAACGTTATTCAGGAGTTTCCTCAATGACTGTTACCTAAGATGTTTCGTCAGTTTCAGATTTAATCGCTCTACGGCGAAAGCCTTACCAGTCCCAGTTTCGTGTAATCGATCTGTCTGTGACGGATGAGCTTCATCTGCTCCGAAGGAATTGCAATGTGTGCCGATTGAGTTGCCCTATAAGGGGTAGAGCAAGGGGTAGAGCGCTGCTACCGAATATGGATACTTACTTAATGAGTGTTCAATGGCGAATGGCAGCAGCAGTATGATATTGGTGCAATCTATGAAATTCACAAGGCTTATATACCATGCCATCGCCCCAAATGAGCCCTGCAAAATAGGCTTTTTTAGAACAGGTTATGAAAAAGCCGAATATCCTCGATGTTTACGATGCGAGAGATATCACCATTGTCGTCTTTCGAGCCTTACGAGATTTGATGACGACGGAGGCTTCTGATCGCATAGGCGCAGCCCTTGATGATGAAAAAGTGACTCAATTTTGGAAGGATGATAATCCTATCGCGGCGACTTTATCCAAGCTCAGACCACCGCTTAACGTAGATACGAAGACATTTCTACGTCGTGTTGGCCAAGAGGCCGGCATACCTAAAAACGTCACCGCAGAGTCGGCGGTGATTGCCGTGTTTTCAACAGTAAGAGATAAGCTTTCTCCTGAACACATTCAGGAAATTTCTAGCTTTTTGCCAGATGGGCTCAAGGTAATGCGGGAACAGATCTGAAGCAGAAGCGACCCAATACACGATTACTGATAGCGGTGGCGACCTCAGAGCTAAGCAAAAGCGGTGATGCCCGAAACGCTCGGTCACAGCGATCTATCCTAATACCAAACAGTATTTGAGCAGATGGCCGATGAGCTGACCGGGCCCAGTTCTGGGTGGCAGAGAGTTAACCTTGGTTCTAAGACAGAGTATTGAGATGATATAGCAGCACTAGTTTTTCTTCCTCAGAGAGTTCGTAGCTCCGCTTCCCATCAAATTTCTGGCAAATTATCTCCGTTATTTGCCCGTAGTCAAGTTCAAGGTTTCTGATTTTTGATCTAATAGCCTCCATTGTTTGGTCAGGTTCTGTTGAATATGGAGTTTTCTTAGAATCTTGTCTATTTGGCTGCTGTGAATTATTCATGATGGGCTCACGAACACCAGGTTTATCTTTCCTATTTCCTAACTTTCGTTTTTGAGCTTGTGGAAAACTATTGCCATCCCCCCGCACCCCCCTCCCGGAGTTAAACTTCGTTTGGGCGGAGGAAGAATCTTCAGCTTCGCAGCCTATACACTTCATTATCTCTCCCTTAGTCCGTAATTCCTTGAATTCACCGGTCTTTGGCGGTTCTAAAGTTTTTCTCTCACTCTCTACCTCAGAGGCTACAGACTCTGAGGCTACGACGATTACGGGCAATTCTTCTCGGTTGCTTTCGTCGTAGTCAGGATGCCAGAGCTTTTTGTTCTCAACTTTGTA
>JBBSPQ010000563.1:0-2464 GCA_038258585.1 Pseudomonadales bacterium | reverse complement strand
GCAAGAACGAGCCCGTCTGGTTTACTGTGCCCGCAGTGACTGTACTTCCGACGTGCTTTTCGACCGGTAACGGCTCGCCCGTGATCATGGCCTCGTCGATGTTGGAGTGGCCATCTACTATTTCACCATCGACCGGTACCTTGCCGCCTGGCTTAACGCGCAACTGGTCTCCCACCTGAACTTGGTCGAGATGAATCTCTTCCTCAGTGCCATCGGAATTGACGCGTACCGCTGTATTGGGTGCGAGCTCCAACAGCGCTTTAATGGCACTGGTGGTTTTTGAGCGGGCGCGCAACTCAAGCACCTGCCCCATCAATACCAGCGTGACGATGACCGCTGCCGCCTCGAAATAGAGTGGAATCATGCCGTTCATCTTGAAGGCATCGGGAAGCGCTGATGGCACCAACAATGCAAAGACACTAAATAGGAATGCAGCGCCAGTGCCAATCCCAATGAGACTGAACATATTGAGATTCCAAGTTCTGAACGACGCCCAAGCGCGCACAAAAAATGGCCATCCACCCCACAGCACCACTGGCGTGCCGAGCGCCGCTTGCAACCAGTTAAATGTATTAACGCTCATCCACTCATGGGGATTTACGCCGGGGATAAACTCACTCATCGTGAGAAACAACAATGGCAGACTAAATGCGAGGCTGACCCAAAAGCGTCGGGTCATATCCGTGAGCTCCGACGTATCTTCTTCAGCGGCAGCATCCATCGGCTCTAACGCCATGCCACATTTGGGGCAGGTTCCGGGGCCTTTCTGCTGGATTTCTGGATGCATGGGGCAAGTGTAAATCGCGTCTTTCCCCAAGGAGGATTTCGATGTCTCTGCGGCAACGCTAGGATCCTGATTTAAGTATTTCTGCGGATTCTCACGGAATTTGGCTACGCATTTATCGCTGCAAAAGAAATAGGGTGTGCCTTCGTGAACCACGGTTTTTTCGGGATTTTGCTCTACGGTCATTCCACACACAGGATCTTTCATTGAACAGGTTCCCTTTAGTTTTTGGACTCTTGGAAATACTTATCGGACTGGACTACTCGTCTCAGATCTATCAGTCATTTACGGCAATGGCATTCCTCTTGCGTTCTTCTCTTGCTCTCTCAACGCTGAATATCACTTTTTCGCAATGACACAATATCATGAACGACCTCACGAAGAATGACACGGGCGAAATCAGCCGTTCTCGCGATTTGTTATAAGGCCTTGAAATCCTGATGTGTAGAAGTCCTAACAAAAGAAATCGTTAGCCGTTTTTTGTCCGCTGTTTTGATATCTAGCCATAGATGATGTTGAGTGAAGGCAGCGAACTGTTTGAAAAATTTTCTGACCTAGCCTAGTTCACCTATATCCCAGTTGATATTTCCTAATCGGCAATATCTGGTCTGGTGAATTCGTTACACAAATCCCACCCCGACTAATACAACCCAGTACGAGGGGCTATGGAAAGCTATCTGATTTCAACCCGCAAACAGCAGGTGTATGTAGACACACTTGGTAAATTTAAGCCAGAATGTTTTCGAGATGACTTGATAAAAAATGATCTTCTGTGTTTATTTACTGTTGGGAATCCAACGCTGCACGCAGACCACGTGCCAGCTCCTCTGGCTCACCGTTACCCCAATAGTGCAAAAAATAATACGTCGCCGCCATCGCAAAATCGCCGTCCGCGACAGCCTGATCTGAATTTCCTGCGAAAGCGGCCCTGGTCGACAACTCCATCTACTTCAAGGGTAGCCGCCGTACCGGTGGCCTCAGCAATCGCTTTAACGGTTGAGGGTCAGTTGTGGCAGCCAGAAGACGTAAAGGTGACTAGAGCGCTAAACAGATATGGCATCAATGTCAGTTTTATATTCATGGTTTCTGCTTCCTTCTTTAGCTCAGGTAATCAACATCCACAACGCGACTGCGACCATCATGACATTCTCGGTAAGCGAAATGAATCCCAACGGGACGTTGCTGCTGCCGCCGACACAGGCACCTGAAGCTTCTGAATACCGAGGATGCACATTGAGATAGCGATAAACCACTCGGCAGCACGGACGGTGAATATCGAGCCGTAGGCTGCCCAACTGAATCCAATCGCCATCAATAGCGTCACTGAAAATATTGCAATCACGGGCTGATAACTGGTGGCATCCTCCCCTTTCACTTCTTGACCAAAATATTGGCGCAGCTCGTCGTAACCTCCGATGCGGGTTCCGCCGATGTACACTTGCGGCGTAGCTTCCACGTTTTGCTCACGTTGAAAGTTGTCTGTTTGTTCACGCGTTTTAAGCCAATGATCCTCAACGGTAAAGCCTTTTCGTTCGAGCAAATCTTTCGCTTTAAGACCATATGGGCACACTTGTTTTTCCATTACCATGCGGTAAAGTACTGCCGTTTTCGATACATTCCTCTCGTCAGGAACTGTTGGATTTCTGGTAGTCATAATCTATTTTCCGTCGCCAGCCCTCG
>JBBSPQ010000562.1:0-2473 GCA_038258585.1 Pseudomonadales bacterium | reverse complement strand
TTCGTTAGCCGGCTTCACCACCAGTTTGTCGAGATTCTCCAACACGTATTTACATTGTTTCTCATCGCAGCAAAGATAGCTCGGCACGTTCTCTAGAATTGGCTCTTCGCCGAGGTAATATTTGATCATTGCCGGCACATAGGTGTAGATAACCTTATCGTCAGCCACGCCGGCTCCTGGCGCATTGGCGAGTGCCACATTGCCCTTTAACCAAGCACGCATCAGCCCAGGCACGCCCAATTCCGAATCGGGGTGAAACACTTCTGGATCAAGAAAAAGATCATCAATGCGCCGATAGATCACATCCACTCGCGAAAGTCCATTGATCGTTCTCATGTACACGCAGTCATCGGACTCAACGACCAGATCACCGCCTTCTACGAGCTCAGCACCCATCTGTTGAGCGAGAAAAGAGTGTTCAAAGTAAGCCGAGTTGTAAATGCCAGGGGTAAGGACAACCACTTCAGGATAATCCAATGGTCGCGGAGAAATAGCAGCTAGCATATCGAAAAGCTGCGCCGTATATTCAGTGATAGGTTGAATGTCATAGTTCTCGAAAAGTTCAGGAAAAACCCGTTTCGTTACTTTTCGATTTTCTAACATATACGACACGCCGGAGGGAACTCGGAGATTGTCTTCCAGTACATAGAACTGCCCGTTCGTGTCACGAATAAGATCAGTACCACAGATGTGAGCCCACACATCGTAACGAGGCTTCATCCCAATACATTCTTTACGGAAGTTGACAGACTTGGCAATTAGCTCCGCAGGAACGACTTTGTCCTTGAGAATCTTCTGATCGTTGTAAATATCGTGAATAAAACAGTTTAATGCACGTAAACGTTGCTCAAGCCCTTTACTTGTCCCTCTCCATTGTGTTTCTGTAATGATTCGAGGAATAATGTCGAACGGCCACTCTCGATCGATGTTGCCAGCTTCACTGTAGACAGTGAACGAAATTCCCATCGCTTTGATCGCCAATTGAGCGGCTGTCTTGCGCTGCTGAAGCTCTTCACTTTTGAGCGAACTGAGATAACGCGCTAGGATTCGACCTTCCTTGCGAGCGCGCCCCGGCGAACCGATAAGTTCGTCGTAAAAGGCACCGGGATTATAGGATTTCCAGTCAATACGCATATGCGAGTTACATTACCTTATGACAATTAAAGTAGCAATACACCACCAGACGACGTATCGATTCGACAGACTGGTGCAAATATTACCGCACGTTGTGAGACTCAGACCGGCACCCCACTGTCGCACCCCTATCAGTGCATATTCGCTTAATATTTCTCCTGCCTCTCATTTTATTAACTGGCAACAAGATCCATTTTCCAACCACTTGGCTCGAGTTGTATTTCCTGATCCTGCTAAAGAATTGTCAATCACAGTCGAACTGATTGCCGACATGACGGTCATCAATCCCTTCGACTTTTTTGTAGAAGAAAGCGCTGAACATTTTCCATTCAAGTACGACTCACAACTGGAGAAAGACCTAGCGCCTTATCTTGAAGTTAAGGAATCAGGACCTGAATTTACCGCATGGCTGAAAGGCATCAACACCAGTCGCCAACCCATCGTCAGTTTTCTTGTTGCTGAGAACGCTCGCACTCAACATGCGATCAACTATATCGTTCGCATGGAACCCGGCGTTCAAAGTTGTGAAGAAACCCTGATCAAAAAACTGGGATCCTGTCGCGATAGCGCATGGTTGTTAGTGCAAAGTTTGCGCCATTTGGGACTCGCCGCACGGTTTGCTTCTGGGTATCTGGTGCAGCTTACAGCCGACGTTAGAGCTATTGATGGCCCCTCCGGTCCCGCGGAGGATTTCACTGATTTGCACGCGTGGACTGAAGTGTTCATTCCTGGTGCGGGATGGGTTGGCCTCGACCCGACATCAGGGCTTTTTGCCGCTGAAGGACACATTCCGCTGGCTTGCACGCCAGACCCCGTAAGCGCTGCACCAATAACGGGCAGCACCGGCGTCACCGAGGTGCAATTTTTCCACGAAAATAAAGTCACCCGCATCCACGAAGATCCTCGCGTTACCAAACCCTATTCAAGTGAGCAATGGCATCAGATTGATGCACTTGGTAAACGTATCGATGAAGAACTTCTGAAGCATGATGTCCGGCTGACCGTTGGCGGCGAACCCACTTTTATCTCTATAGACGACATGGAGAGTGCGCAGTGGAACACCGCTGCACTGGGCAAAGACAAGCGTAAACTCGCTGGCGAACTGCTGCAGACATTGAAGAAACATTATGGCCCTGAAGGCATCGTCCATATCGGTCAGGGCAAATGGTATCCAGGAGAGCCACTGCCACGATGGGCGCTCGGTTTATTTTGGCGCACTGACAAGAAGCCCTTGTGGCATAACCCACAACTGCTCGCCGATGAAAGAGTCTCCGGCTCCTCCAACACCCGACAGGCAGCGGGTGTCATCAGCCAACTCGCGCGCAAACTCGGCATCAGT
>JBBSPQ010000561.1:0-2480 GCA_038258585.1 Pseudomonadales bacterium | reverse complement strand
ATGCCCAAGTGCATTTTGCGGTCAATTGCGCCTCTGTGGGGTGCCCGCCATTGAGGAGCGAAGTCTATGCAGCAAACAAGATTGATGAGCAACTGGCAGACAATTTGCTCTTGGCATTTAATACTCCTCGTCATTTGCGAATCGAAGATGGAACGCTTTACCTGAGCAGCTTGTTTGACTGGTATGCTCTAGACTTTACGCGCCAATCTGGCGACATTCTGGACTTCATTAAAACTCATGCGTCAGAGGACATCGCTGTAAAGTTGAATGGCAACTTGCGGGTCAATTATATCGAATATGATTGGCGACTAAACCAGCCCGCCAATTTTCCAGAGCTCTGAATTGGCCCGTGAATGAGCACGTAAATTATCCGCATGAAGTGTCAACTAGCGGTGAAACTCCACATAGAACCTCACTCTGCCCAGTGGCTTGACCTCATGCCTGACAGTGGGCTCGACCACTCCGAATTTATTCTCGTCGAGGACGATGACCTCTTCACTCGGCTCGTTAATAGTGTATTGAAGCTGCCCCTCAAGTATCACTATTTTTCCCCATACCCCTTCTTTGGTTTGATGCTCTTTCAATAAACCCGCAGGTATCGAAAGCTCATCAAACTCTGGAGTCTGTTTGTAGGGCGTTACGTCAGTCGGTAAATTTTTAATGGCGAAGCCTCCTCTTTTCTTGTCTTATTCCCATGTACACACCAACGATGACATAACACAGAGCTAGTGCGCCACAGGCAAAGACGATATCACCTGGCACTCGCATCCACACTAAGGTTTCCATTACTGGTCCATGAATGAACTCCGCAGAGCGCGCATACCAATAGCCATGAAGATTGGCGTTATAGGTTTGCCACAATCCCGCAGGAAGGAGCGCAAACGCAAGCATCATCGCCAAGCCAATGTTTATACACCAGAAAGCGCGGTTCATCCAACGATCATTCCACTGGTAATTCGGCGCCATTCCCTTGAGACAAAACACCATCAGCCCAATCCCCAGCATTCCATAGACACCGAACATGGCACCATGACCGTGGGCCGCTGTCGTGTTTAGACCCTGCATATAATAAAGCGCGATTGGCGTGTTGATTAGGAAGCCGAGCAGCCCCGCTCCGACCACATTCCAGAACAATACCGCCGCAAAAAACTTCAAGGGCCAGCGATAGAAATCTGTCCAAGTCGCTTGTTCTTCTAGTTTGGTGTGCTGATAAGCCTCGAAGCCGATCACCGCTAACGGCACCACTTCCAGTGCAGAGAAAATGCCGCCTAACGCAATTACCGAGATGGGCGTACCACTCCAGTAAAGATGATGGAAAGTGCCGAGCACGCCTCCTGCCAAGAAGATGATCGTGGCAAAGAGAACGGAAACGGTAGCAGTGGACAACCGCAGCAAGCCCATCTTGACGAATAACAAAGCAATAATCGTTGTCGCAAAGACTTCAAAGACTCCTTCAACCCAAAGATGCACCACCCACCAGCGCCAATACTCCATGATGCTGATATGGGTATGTTGCCCCCAGCTAAGGCCGGCGCCATATAACAACCCTATCGCTGTCGACGCGAGAGCCAGCAAAAATAGTAAAGAGCGATTATTTTCGCGACTGGTAATAGCAGGCCATAAGGCTCTAAACATCAACGTCAGCCAGACCAGCAAACCCACAAACAGGAATATCTGCCAGAAGCGGCCCAAGTCGACATATTCGTAACCTTGATGACCAAACCAGAAATTCAATGTGAGGTTGCTGAAAAATTGGTTAATGCCCAACCACTCACCGGCGAATGAACCGACCACAATAATCAGCAAACAGACATACAGAAAGTTCACGCCGTAGTGCTGATATTTGGGTTCGTGTCCTGAAATGAGAGGCGCAACGTACAGTCCGGTCGCCAGCCATGCCGTGGCAATCCAGAACACTGCTAGCTGAGTGTGCCAAGTTCTAGTAACACTATAGGGAAGATATTCTGCCAGTGGAAATCCGTAAAAATCTTGCCCTTCTACCGCATAATGCGCGGTGATTGTCCCCAATAAAATTTGCAGACCAAACAGCGCAATGACCGTCCAGAAATATTTCGCAGTAGCGCGCATCGATGGCGTTTGAATAGCATTGCCGAGAAGATTATCTTTGGCCACGCCACCTTCTGGCTCAAGATCCCGACGCCAGATGTCGTATTGTTGTGCATAGAACCAAACAAGGGCCGCTATCGCCCCGATCAGCAGAATAATGCTAAGCAACGTCCAGATCAGCAGGCTAGGGGGCGGCGTGTTATCAACCAACGGATCGTAAGGCCAGTTGCTGGTGTATGAAATTGTGTCGCCCGGACGATTGGTGACGGCGCTCCAACTGGTCCAGAAGACGAAAGCGGTCAGCGCATGCAAGTCAGCGTCGTTGAGAGTGACAGTGGTAGAAAATGCGTATTGCTCGCGTAGCTCACGGGATTCTTCTAGATCTCGAACTTGAAAAATATTCGCGTAATGAT
>JBBSPQ010000560.1:0-2494 GCA_038258585.1 Pseudomonadales bacterium | reverse complement strand
TGTTTCGCCTCTTCCTGCGAACGGCGGGAGGTAAATGCAAACGCCTCGCTGTCAATCTTGTAACGCGCGATATCGTCTCTCAACACTGAGTCAGACAACTTCTCTGTGTCGCCGCGATAGTGCATCGCCGCCCCTTCGAGAGTAGCGGCGAGTGCGCCTCGACTGGAGCGACCGCTGGTGAGACCAAAACTGGAGATCATCGTGCGTTCGTGCTGCAGCAAACGCTTGGCGATGGTCCAACCGTCATTGAGCCGTCCAACCAGATTGGTCGCGGGAACTCTTACGTCGTCGAAGAATGTTTCACAGAAGGGTGACGCACCACTGATGAGAAGTATCGGGCGAGTCGTCACGCCTTTGCTCTGCATATCGAACAGCATGAAGCTGATGCCGCTGTGCTTGGGAACTTCGGAATCGGTACGTACTAGACAGAAAATCCAGTCAGCCTTGTCTGCGTATGAAGTCCAGACTTTGGAACCATTGATGACGTAGTGATCCGCATCCAGAATCGCCTTCGCACCCAGACTCGCCAGATCGGAACCGGCACCCGGTTCGCTGTAGCCCTGACACCAGCGAATCTCACCGCGCACGATTTTTGGTAAGTGTTCCAGTTTCTGTTCGTGAGTGCCGTATTCAATCAACACCGGGCCTAGCATACTGATGCCGAACCTGTTGAGCGGGGAACGTGCGCCGATGCGCTCGATTTCCTGCATCAGAATAAGGTTCTCTTCCTTGTTCAGACCACCACCGCCGTATTCTGTTGGCCAGGTGGGGCAGGTCCAGCCGCGCTCTGCCATGCGCTCCAACCAGATTTTGCTGTCCGGATTTTTATAGGTCGGATTACGACCGCCCCAGACGACTTCTTCCTCTGTCAGCGGCGTGCGCATGGCCGCCGGGCAATTGTCTTCCAACCACTGTCTGGTGTCCGATCTGAACTGTTCAAGAGCCTGCATTTATTCCCCCCTCTCCTCAAAGCACAAGAAAGACGCAAGTTGACTCACGTTTTTCATTCTGTTTTATTCTTGTTAATGCCTGAATCAAACAACACTACCAATCCCGACAGTCTGTCTGTTCTGAACAGCTGGCAGGACAATGCCGATGCTTGGACCGACGCCATTCGTCAACAAAAAATCCAGAGTCGTACGTTGGTCACCAATGATGCGATAGTCGATGCCGTGCTTTCGCAAAACCCTAAAACCGTACTCGATCTCGGTTGCGGTGAAGGCTGGTTAAGCTGGCACCTTGCCTCTGAAAATATAAAAGTTCTTGGTGTCGATGCAATCGATACGCTGATTGCTGCCGCGCAGCGTCTTGAGACACACTCGCCCGATGCGACTCCAGAGTTCCACCAGATCAGCTATTCCGACATTGGCAGCAGCCTGCTTGGTCAACGCTTTGACTTGGCCGTGTGCAACTTCTCACTGCTTGACAAAGACAACACCGCGAGCTTGCTCAGTGCTGTACCCGCGCTGCTCGCAGAGAACGGCGCTCTCATCATTCAAACCTTACATCCCGATCACCTAAGCACGTCACCGCCCGAAAACGATGGCTGGCGCGTTGAATCTTGGAGCGGGATGGGAGACAGTTTCAAGGGCAATGCACCTTGGTATTACCGAACGCTGTCATCCTGGCAACAATTGTTTAAAGACAGCGGGCTAACACTCACCAAAACTTTAGAGCCGGTTCACCCACATACGGGGCAACCCGCCTCGATCATCTTCTTTCTGTCTGCTTAAAGAAGAGCGGCACTTGATCGCAAAATGATCAAGTGAACCTGACCCTTTTATTTAGTTGTTACGCAGCACCACTCGTCCCTGCACTTTACCGGCTTTCAAATCGGCCAATGCCTGCGTCACTCCCGTAAGTGGTCGCTCTTCAATCTTGATCGGAGCAATTTTTCCTGCTCGCACCAATGCCATCAGCTCGGTCATATCCTGCAGGCTGCCTACATAGCTGCCCTGAATCACGCGCGCATTCATCGGAATAAATGGCAATGGGATATTCAACGCGCCGCCATAAAGCCCGACGATGATCAGCTTGCCGCCTTTTCGCAGACACCCAAGACCGAAACCAGTCGATGCCTCAGAACCGACAAAATCCAGCACGGCAAAGGCTCCGCCATCGCTGAGCTGCTTGATTGTTTTGATCTGAGATTTATCGGAGGAATCGAATACGCGAGTGACACCCAATGCCTGCGCTGCAGAGAGTTTGTTGGGGTCGATGTCCGCAACAATCGGGTCTATGCCCATGGACAACGCAACTTGCACCGCCATCATGCCAACGCCACCAGCACCGAGAATGACAACTTCATCGCCATCACGACGATCAGAAATTTTCTTCAATGCACTGTAGGCAGTGAGCCCGGAACACGCATAGGTCGAAGCCAACGCATCATCAACATCGCCTTTATCGAACAAGTAACGGCTGTGAGGAACGAGCACGTGATCGGCGAATCCGCCTTGCTCCATCGTACCCAGACCGCGACCCGGCGTACACA
>JBBSPQ010000559.1:0-2494 GCA_038258585.1 Pseudomonadales bacterium | reverse complement strand
TTCTCCATGAGAGCGATACACCACCCTGCGCGATCATCGATGATGCGTGCAATATCCTCTATATCCACGGCCACACAGGCCGCTATCTGGAGCCGGCCGAAGGCAAGGCCAGTACAAATATCCTGGAGATGGCACGGGCGGGGCTTCAGACGGCACTAACAAATGCTATCCTTAAGATAGATGCCAACAACCCGCAAGTTAGTTTCAAAAACGTGCAGGTGCAATTCAATGACGGTTTTCTAGACTTGGACCTGACCGTTAAGCAGGTGCTTGGGCACGGCAGAACTAAAAACCTGAAGATGATCATGTTCCAGGAGCACGAGGTTACTAAAAAAAAGCAGTTGAAGGGCGATCGCCGTATATCAGATAAAAGCGGGAATAAGAGCCAGCAGGTGTTGAAACTGGAACTGGAACTTAAATACGCCCAAGAGAACCTGCAGACCACCATTGAGGAGATGAAGACTGCAATCGAGGAGCTGCAGTCCACCAATGAGGAGCTACAAAGCACTAATGAGGAGATGGAGACCTCGAAAGAGGAATTGCAATCCCTTAATGAGGAGTCGGTGACCGTTAATGCTGAGCTGCAGAGTCGCATTGACCAGCTGTCCGCAATCAATGACGACATGAAGAACCTGCTGGACAGCACAGAAATCGCCACTATTTTCCTCGACATTGACCTGTACATCCGACGTTTCACGCCGAAGACTACTGACATCATCTCACTGGACGCAGTAGATGTTGGCCGCCCCATCAAACACTTTGCCTCTAACCTGATTGACATAGATCTGAATACACTTTCGGAACAAGTACTCGATACCTTGGTTTTAAAGGAGGTTGAGGTACAAACCAGAGATGGACAAATCTTCACCATGCGGATTCGCCCCTACCGAACGGTGATCAACGTCGTCGATGGTGTGGTGATAACTTTTGAAGATGTCACCGAGCGCAAACAGCGTGAACTAGACTTGAAGGAAAGTGAGACAAAATATCGGGTGTTGGTCGAAAACTCGCCATATGGTATCCATGAAATCGATCTTGAAGGTCGTTTCATATCGATAAATTCTGCTGGCTTACAGATGATGAATGTTGAGATCGAGGATGATATGATAGGAACACTCTATTTGGATTCGGTCAGCAAGAAAGACAAGAAAAGAATCAACGCTATGCTCCAAAAGGCGATTGAAGGTCAGTATTCAGAGTTTGAGTTTGAAGGTGTTCATGGAGACTTATTTCAGTCTTTGTTTTTTCCTATTACCACCCTAAAGAATAAGAATACTGTCATGAGATTGATGGGCTTGACCCTCTACATCTCGCAACGCAACTAACCGGTGCGTGAGCGGCTGGATTCAAAGTGATTTTCTCAAATGCATCCTCGATACCATACCAGACGCACTGGCCGTGAAGGAGGCGAATTCTAGCTACACTTCAGCGAACGACTCCTTTTGCCAATTTTTGAACAAACGGGAAGAAGAGATTGTCGGCAAGACCGACGTCGATCTTTTTCCACGGCGTAGCGCTGAGAAATCCCTGAAAATTGAAGCGGAGGTAGTGCTAAGCGGCCACGATCATTCCGTGGTTGAAGAAATTAGGGGAGTGCAGGGCAAACAGCGGCTGCGTATTACCAAAGTAGCGATTTACGACGAAACAACCAAGAAAAAAACGAAAATTCTCGTTTCTTTGTGTAAGCTGCTTGAGGAGTGAAAGTGAAAGAGTGAAGGAGATGGTATGCCAACGTATGTCGGTTGCGACAGAATGAAAAAAACCTTTAAAACATATCAGATCAAATATTAATCAACTTTTTTGTGAATAACGATGAGCTGGCGCGACGATAACAAAACCAGGCATAACGATCTGCGCAAACGAGCGGAGGATAGGCTTGACAGTAAATTCCCCAACATGGAGGAAGCTTTTGCTGAAGATGCTCCGCGCCTGCTATACGAACTGCGCACACACCAAATTGAGCTGGAAATGCAGAACGAAGAGTTGCGTCTTGCCCAGCAGGCGTTGCTTGATTCCCGAGACCGGTATATTGGACTTTACGATTTGGCCCCGGTAGGCTATCTCACGATCAATGTAAAAGGACTTATCCTTGAATCAAATCTGACCTTTGCGAAGATGATGGAGATGGAACGACAGCTACTTATCGAACAACCCTTGTCCACTTATATTGCAGAACAGGATCAAGAGACCTATTACCTGTTTAGTAGGCAAACTTGTAAGACAAAAAAGCAGCAAAACTGCGAACTACGGATGAGTATGGCTAACCCCAAGTTGACTGGCAGTATCGCGAATGCAGCGAGCGCTGTAGAAGGGGCATGGTTTTGGGTGCAATTGAATAGCAGGCCGTTGTTAGACGAACACGGCAAAGTCGACAAGATTAATCTATCCGTCAGTGATATCAACGAGTACAAACAGGCAAAGGACAAATTGGAGCATTTGGCCACCTACGATCAGTTGACTTTTCTGCCGAACCGCTACTCACTGGAAGAAAAAT
>JBBSPQ010000558.1:0-2507 GCA_038258585.1 Pseudomonadales bacterium | reverse complement strand
GTGATCCCAAGAGTCCATCAAACGTCGGCGCAGTACTACGCGCCGCTGGATGCTATGGAATCTCGACTATCTACTACACGGGAGTACGATTTGCGCGTGCGGCGACCTACCAGCAAGACACGAAAAATATAAAGGAAAAAATTGCTTTAACCTCTGTCGACAACTTTGTGGGGCTTGGCGAGACATATCAACATCTGATTTGCGTAGAACTTGTTGAAGGCGCCACGCCACTGCCTGAATTCAAACACCCGGATAATGCGCTGTACATTTTTGGACCGGAAGACGGATCAATTGCGCAATCACTTATCGATGTGGCGCACGCCGTTATATACATTCCCACTATCGGCTGCATGAATCTGGCGGCGACTGTGAATGTGGTGTTGTACGATCGTATGGCAAAGCAAACGAATAAGATCGACCACGTGGAGAGGATAAAAGCGAGTCGTGATGTGAATAATAGGCTGGTTCGGAGAGTATAGGTTGATTCGGAAGAAGGTAATAAAAAGTGCAGAAAAGAGCAGGCTACCATTCCGAATTCCACTAAAGGTTCGATCCGAAATGTAGCCTGCGATCTCCTAAATTGCTTGCACCTTACTTGGAAACAAGGGACGCGTGTCTTGAGTCCAAGTGAGGTGCAATCAACTTAGCTCTAATGATCAGATTTCTTAGGGTTAGTGTTCTGACCAGGTTGATTTGAACGATTTTGCTCGTCTTGCTTACCTTGACGATTTTGCTGATCCTGCTGATGTTGCTGCTTCTGTTGAGAATCCTGATTTTGCTGCTTTTTTTGATCCTGCTGGTTTCGACCGTCTTCTCTGTGTTGATTAGACATAGTACTTCTCCTGTTAATACTTATTAGGTATGTAAGTTGAACACTAGCCTTAAGACAGTAGCAAATGGCGGGCCAATAACACAAAACGCTTTATTAACAATGACTTAATAAATTACGTTTAAACAAAGTGTCGGGGCAGGAAGACAACGTATGAGCGTGCCATGCGGAACTTCTTGCGCGATCAGGGTAAAGCTTACTCTCCAGAAGCGTATTGAAAGTCGCCGGAGAGCGACCCGCACGACAGTCCGCCCAAGCAACCCGATCAGTAGATTCACATCACTGAAACAATCACGCTACACTGACGCCCTCGTTTCCCCGCCCCTTCGTTATCTGGAGACTATGCCTTGAAAATAAAAACAACAGGCAAGACTACGGCGCGACTGCTTCTCAGCGCCAGCCTCTTGAGTATCAGCCTCACTGCCTCAGCCCAATACGGTGTTACTGATGGACAGTGGTCCAGCTACGCCGGTGACACCGGCTCCACCAAATACACCTCACTCGATCAGATCAACGCCGACAATTTCGACAAGCTCGACATCGCGTGGCGCTGGCTGTCTCTGGACGGCGAACTGAATTTCGACGATGTCGATCAGGACGTATCTTTCGGACGCATGCAGGGCACACCGCTGATGGTCGACGGCGTCCTCTATATGATTACGTCACTCAATCAAGTGGTTGCTATTGATGCCGTCAGCGGAAAAACACTGTGGAGCTTCAATCCGGAGATCTACAAACACGGCGCCCCTGTCGGTGCTCTAGGATTTCATCAACGCGGCGTCGCCTACTGGTCAGATGGCAACGAAAAACGCATTCTGGTCAGCACGCAGGATGGTTTCGTCTATTCGCTGAAAGCTGGTGATGGCTCCATCGATACAAACTTTGCCAATGGAAAGTTCGATCTCACAGAGGGTATTCCTCGTGCAGTTCGCGATGAACTGGATTGGCAGGGTTCACAACCTTTGGGTGCCGTGTCACCTCCAATAGTCGTGGGCGACATTCTGGTAGTCGCTCAGATAACATCCAACCGTCCTCGCACTGTAGAGCGCCCTCCTCTGTGGATTCGTGGCTTTAACATTCGCACAGGTGAAGTGGCATGGACGTTCCATACCATTCCGCTGGAAGGCGAATTCGGCAACGAAACCTGGGAAGGTGATTCGTGGCGCAATGTCGGCAACGGCGGCGTATGGTCCATGATGAGCGCGGACTTGGAGCTGGGCTATGTCTATCTTCCTATGGAAGCTGCCACCAATGATTTTTACGGCGGCCACCGTCCCGGCGACAACCTCTTCAGCGAGAGTATTGTGTGTCTCGATGCGCGAACCGGCGAACGAGTCTGGCATTACCAGACGGTGCATCATGGCGTATGGGATTTTGATAATCCCGCGGCTCCCAACCTGATCGATATCAACGTCGATGGGCGCACTGTTAAGGCGATAGCGCAGGTCACCAAACAGGGCTTTGCTTATGTCCTGGATCGTGTGTCTGGCGAACCGGTTTGGCCCATCAATGAAACGCCAGTGCCGCAAGGTGGATTGCCCGGTGAGAAACTTTCTCCGACTCAACCTATTCCAAGTAAGCCCCCTGCATTTGCGCGTCAAGGCATGTCGGCAGACGACCTGATCGATTTCACGCCGGAGATTCGCGCCGAAGCTGAAGAAATCCTGAGTCAATATAC
>JBBSPQ010000557.1:0-2509 GCA_038258585.1 Pseudomonadales bacterium | reverse complement strand
GCCAACCCCGGGACCTCAGAAATGCACCTTGTACAGGCGCTCGATCAGGTCAAGGGGATGCGTTCGGTTCTATCGTTGTTTGAAGGAGTCTGCACCGGCGCAGCCGATGGCTATGGTCGTATGACCGGCAAGCCTGCTGCCACTCTTCTTCATCTCGGACCCGGCCTTGGCAACGGTATAGCCAATCTTCACAATGCGCGCAAAGCAGGCACACCCCTGATCAACATTGTGGGCAATCATCCCCAATATCACATGGGCTATGACGCACCGTTGACCTCCGACATCGATACGCTCGCGCACAACTTCTCCTCGTGGATAAAGTCCTGTAGCACGTCCCAGACGCTGGCCCAGGATGGCGCCGATGCCGTCACAGCGACACTGCGGGCTACGCCCGGCTCTCAAGGCCAGATCGCGACGCTGATCATGGGCGCAGACGCCGCCTGGGGCGAATCTCCGGGGCCAGTATTTCCGAATCCATCGCCCTCTCGCGCGCAGATCGACAATCACAGAGCAGACAGCATTGCTGACATTCTTCGTGCCGGCCAAAAATGCGTTTTGCTACTAGAGCACGATGCGCTAACGCCGCAGGCTCTAGAAGAAGCCGGACGTATCAGCAGCAAGACTGGCTGTCGGTTGATCACAGGTACGTTCCCAGCTCGCGTGGATGGAGGACCCGGCACTGTGCAGGTCGAACGTATGCCGTATTTCCCTGAACACATTCTGGCAACTTTGGATGGCACTGAACACCTGATACTCGTCGGTGCGCAGACACCCGCCAGCTTCTTTGCTTACGAATCTCTGCCCGGACGACTCGTTCCTGATGGCTGCACTGTTCATACACTGGCCCGAATAGAAGAGAATGCTGCTGATGCTCTCGCGCGGGTAGCAGAACAACTGAATGCATCGAAGACTGAGATCAAACGCTTTGAAAAGGCTCCGGTTCCGAAACCACAAGGCGCGCTGAATACCCGCACCATTTCGCAGGCGGTAGCGGCAACTCTGCCGGACGGAGCCATTGTTGCGACCGATTCCGGCGGCGGCAAGGCGGCTTACCCCATCGGCCAGAACACCGCGACACATTCTTGGCTTAGCCTGACCGGCGGCTCCATCGGGCAAGGCGGACCTGCCGCCACTGGAGCTGCACTTGCGTGTCCCGATCGACCTGTCCTGGCCTTACTGGGCGACGGCGGAGCCGGTTACACCATCCAGGCACTGTGGACTCAAGCAAGAGAAAACCTCAACGTGACAACGATCATTTATGCCAACCGCAGCTACAACATTCTGAATGTGGAATACGCAAGGTTGGGCGTGACAGAGGTAGGCTCGGTCGCCGCCAGCCTGTTTGACATAGGCAACCCCGATATTGATTGGGTCAGCCTGGCCAAGGGGTACGGCGTTCCTGCCGCAATCGCTTCGACAGCAGAAGAACTCTGTATATTGCTGGAGCGCAGTTTTCAAGAGCCCGGACCGTTTCTAATTCAGGCTCAATGTTGAGGAGACACTAATAAAATACGCCAATGAGTGGTTAAAAACCTTAACTTTTCACCACTCTTCCAGCTCAACCCATTGAAAATTAACAATTAAATTTATGGCATGAAACTGGCTACCTAGTACCTGTGTTCCTTATGGAGATGAGAAGCCTGCAATGAAAATATTTTCTGCCCTACTGACCTTTGCTGTAATAACCGCACTCGTACTGCTTGCGATCCCTGTTCTGAGCGCCGGAATAGCGCTCATTGTTGTGTTGGGCTGCTTCTTCGTGTGGTTTCTGCCAATCCTGCTCATTCTGGGATCGGATCAAACCAGTGGCGGAGAAAAACTGGCGTGGATCCTCGCCATTATTTTCCTATCGTGGTTTGCGTGGATATTTTACTTCCTGCTGGCGCCACTGAAGCCGGTAAGACGTTATCGCTATTAGAAGCGAAGCCTGACGGTGCCTTGATTGCTGTTGTAATTAGAAGTGTTGTACTCAGAACTATTGTAATCAGTGCACCGTGCTAAGGACCACGATCTGATCACCCTCATGCAATTCCAATTGGAAATCTCGTGGCGGATTCAACAGTAAGCGCCGCCCCTCTGCATACTCGTTGTGCCGAAAAATCCCTAGTGCCGTTTCTCCCTTATTGGCGACAAGCCGCTCCAGATCGTGGAAAGTCAGGCTGCTCTCGATCCTGTAATCGATCGGATCTCGAAAGATGATCTCAGCGCCATGACTGGTAAACAGTTCATCGAACACGTGCACAAGCTCCCGACGCAGCGCGATCTGCGCCAGCATGTGGCTCAGAATTAAAGGGCTCATCAGGATTTCACTGCGGTCACGCACTAATAGCGTCTCGTTTGCGGTGTCATTCAGCTCCAATAGGATTCGGGGACGCTCTTCCACTCCTTGCAAAATTTCATCTAGCACCAGATATCCCACAATCGTTCTTGCGTCGGCCTCTTCTCCTGACCCGATCCTGTCACTGCATAACATCACAATCGAATCGAAGGTCTCAGGATTGAGTTTTCT
>JBBSPQ010000556.1:0-2518 GCA_038258585.1 Pseudomonadales bacterium | reverse complement strand
TTTATCCTTATCTGTACTGCTAACCCGACTTGTCACTGACGGCACCGCTGGCTCCTTAACCGGTTCGATCAGCTGGGGCGAATCGCTGTGCAATCTGAATGTTGCCAGATTGAAGAACAAGATAAAGAGAAAGATGGCCCCGACGTAGACGCAGTTTATCCAGCGGTCAGACAGATAGAAAAAGCCTGAACCCACAATAATCGCCACGATTGAACCCATGGTAATAGCAAAGGGGAAGCGCAGACGACGACGCGGCTCGACCAGATCCTCACCACGGCCAGTGAGTGCCATAAAGATCACATGACACGCAAAACCCAGCATGATGATTTGAGGAATAATAATGTGTAACCAGTATCTGAATCCGCCCAGCGGGCGCATAAGAGTACCAATACCGCGCAGCACCAAATAGAACACAATAACGCCCCATATCACTCCTCCCACACGAGGATTATCGACAAAGAGATAGCGCGTGATTATCCACAGCAAGGCCGGTGCAGCAGTGGCAAGCACCCCCAGCGAAAAATCGATAGCCCGAGGTCCATTATCTAATTCCGGCAATACCGCCAAGATATAGCCACACAGACAGATCGCGTAAGCAATCATCAATTTACCAAGCAGTTGATGGCGGTAATGGGCAAGGTAAAACAGCATCATGAAAATCAGCTGGGAGATGGCAAGAAAACTTGTGGCGTATTGAAACAGCTGCATATAAGCGTCGTTTGTTATTGTCATTTGCCGGAGTCGGAACGGGGATTAGTTTACCTTCCGACGCACTACAAGCAAAGGCATGCTGACATTCAAGGATAGAAAAGTAATTAATGAAGGTACTAGGGCGGGGCTTTCTCAACGATAAAAAAAGGATCCACCGGCTGTCACCCTCCACCTCTCGTTCGGAGCAACGATTGGGGAGGGTGACAGTCAGCGGATTAAGGCACATTAATGTGCATTACTCAGCTATCTCAGATTTCCACATCTAGACTGAGAGTGAACATACGACCATAGGGATCATACAAACGCGACTCGAAGCCGCCCTGAATGTTTAGGCGAGTCGGCTCCCAATCAAACGCATTGCGCACTGCAAGGTTGATGTTCGCTGATTCCCCAAAGCCCATAATACCGTCCATGGTGTAGCCGTAGTTCAAGTCTACGCGGTATCCACCTCTCACTGTACGGCGTAATCCAGCTGTAGTTGCCGGCGGATTAGCCAATGTGATAGGAGCGAGAGTCCCAAATTCCACGTCGTCCGTATACTTCGTCATGATGCGTGCAGTGTGGGCTCCACGCATCCAATTGATACCGAAGTTGAACTTCATCTCCGGCAAGGGTGGAGCTTTGCCGGTGTCGCCGTTATTGAAGCCCACCATCACCCGCTGGCTACCATCAAACTCGGTCAAAGTGTAGTCAACAAAATAAGTGGCATCCAAAGTGAAGACAAAGTCACCGATATCTCCGGCACTGTATTCGTAGCGCGCCTGCAGGTCGACAGTGTGCACATCCATCTGGTCAACGTTCTGAGGTTGACGCAGAATTCGTGTTGCTTTCAGAGTCACCGGGTCACGCACAATGGCCGGATTAGGGTTAGCGTTGACGTAGGCACGAGCTGCTTCCCAACTCGCCGAACCAGGCACGCGGCTGAAGTTCGCAGGCGCCACACCAATCGCACTCAGCACATTAATGAAATCCTGAGTACCGATATCCTGGTTGGTAAGGGTGAAGATTCGACCGGTGTATTCAATTTCCTGATAATCAATTCCCAAGGAGAAACCATCTAAGACCTCCCAGGAAGGCTCCCACGTGAAACCGATGTTCTGCAAAGTTGAACGTTCAACATCGAGACCAGGATTAGTGGTAGTACAACCATCGACACCGATGAAGGATGTTGCAGTCAGTTGGTCTGTACCATCACGGGCACTTGAACATGCATTCAGGTTTACTGCGCCTACCTGCGAGGCTCCAGGTGCCAAGAATCCTTCACCCCACGACGCCCGGATAGCAAAGGAAGGAAGTGCTTCCCAACGAATAGCGACCTTTGGCGTGGTAGTGCGCAGGTTCAAGTCATCGAATTTTTCATAACGAGCTGCAGCTTGAATAGACAACGAATCCAGAATCGGTGCCTCCAGCTCAATAAAGACGGCTCGCACCGTGGACTCAGACGTTGTCTGCTTTTGTAATGTTGCTGGTGCATTAAAATCTTCACCAATGGTGCGCGCTTTTACAGGATTGCTGATCTCTTTTTCATCTCGAATGTGGCCGCCAAACGCCATTTGGACAGCTCCCGCTGGCAATTCTGCGATCGGTCCCGTAACAACTGTATCAAACACTTGGAAACGAATCTTACTTTCGGTAGTGGCCTCTTCCGACAGCCAATCAACCAACTCCTGGCTGTTCTCTGTCACACCCGCAATAAAGTAAGGTGAACGTGGATCCGACGACATGAAGGGGTTGAAATACTCATCGCCATTTGGACCGCCACGGCCCTGAAAGGCCGCTTTGATCCGGCTGGCATACTCTTCATAAG
>JBBSPQ010000555.1:0-2531 GCA_038258585.1 Pseudomonadales bacterium | reverse complement strand
TGGGCTTCTTTGCCATCGTCGTCAATCTGGCAGGTCTGGTAGAGCGCGGCGGCTACCCAATCGGTGACGGTCTTTTCCATCGTTCCGCGATAGGTCTCTTTGCGATAGATGATTTTGCCATCGAGCATGAGATAGCTCTCGCTATCGACGTATTCCTGTTGGTGCTGGCGTTCTACAGCCTTCTTCTTTTCCTTATAGAGACGATCAATATCACTGATTTTCAACCCATCGCCACAAACGTCTTTGAGGTGCTGGCGTTCCTCAGCCCATTCAATCGAATTGAGATGGATGCAGGCTTCAACGGCTTCCACAATCTGGGCAGTCGTCGGACGCTCAGGTTTCTGCTCGACCTGATATTGTCCTACAAGTTGCTGAACGACCTGACGCGCGTGTTGTTTGGGTGATGCGATGGATTCTCGTGCTGGCTGACTGTAAGCACTGGCAATCGTCGCCCGTGCTTCCTTTTCACGGGCAATAGGATTTTCTGAGCCATTACCATCAGCAACATGGCGTGCAAGCAATTCTCGTTCAGCATCGCTCTGACTATACCCTGCGTCGCGCATCTGACAGGCTGCGGCGAATAACTCAGCATTACGACTGCCATCGTATGCACCCGAAGCGAGATACTGCTCCGTGCGCGGTGGTAGTGGATGTTGTCCGTTGCCGTTGCTCGAAAATACAGGCAGATAGGCATTCTGTGGTTTCGGTTTGACCTCTAACCACTCAAAACTGCTCAATGCGTAACGGCGATCTGGATGCCATTCTACAATCTGCACCAGTGCATTATTACGCTCAGGCTTGGTGTTGATGCTATTGGGTAGCCTCATAATCGAAGCTACCGATTTGACATAACCTTCATCGCCATCCAGTGCTGTGAACATGCCCTGCATGATCTGGCTGATTTTCTGCTTATCATCATCGGTTTCCAGCACAAATGGCTCATCCAGCAACCAATAACCATGCCAGCCACCACCACTATCTACGATGATCGACGGCTTAGGGTCAAAGGCACACAGCTTCGCCACGCCTTTTTCACGTTTCTGCGGATCATCATCACAATCAATATCAATCCACAAGCCAGGAAGCATAATCGCGGATGCCACACTCCCTTTTTTCTCTTTCCGCAGGCAGGGTGCGAAGAACACGCCAAAGCCCTCAGAATTGAGTTTATCCGCCTGTTTCAGCACAGCATCACGCTGTTTGGGATTATTGAAATGTGTCCAGAGTGTTCGGACTTCACCCGTTTCGGGATGAATACAACGCAATTCCAGCCAATGTTCCCCTGAAGACTGCGGGTAC
Organism: Pseudomonadales bacterium; assembly: GCA_038258585.1. GTDB lineage: Bacteria > Pseudomonadota > Gammaproteobacteria > Pseudomonadales > Pseudohongiellaceae > UBA5078. Next base: position 1,232 of record JBBSPQ010000555.1, on the reverse strand, counting down.
AAAACACTCAGGAAGTCGCTCTGAGTGACCGCTTGAATTTCGTGACTCGTATTGTTGCTTGTCGTTTTCTGTGTCATACTTTAAGCACTTTCATTTGTGTACACAGGGGCTTGGGGTGAATCGTTTCGTCGCGGAATCACCTTCAGCTCCTGTGTGCGTTTATGGTCAAAAGTCGAGTGTTGGACGCAGTTCTTCATCGCGCTGGATGGTTTTTGCGTCTGCTTGCAATCTTTCCTTCAAATACTCAGCGGTAATCTCCGCTTCGTCGTGTTCCAGATCGGGCATGAGTGGACGGAATTGCAGTTTCAGTCGTCCTTCCTGATCCTCAAACCAGCCATACAAGCCTGCCGCGCTGGTATGTTCATCCGTGCGACGGATACCTGCCCATACAGGATCACCGCCCCACATACCATGTACTTCCTCTATAGTGGCGATTTGCTCCTGTTGTTCGCGGATAGCCGTGAGTTCGTCGTAACGCTGTTCCCAGTTGCGTCCTGCATATCTGTCCATGAGGTCGGCCATCTGCTCCTGCGTGATGTCGTGTAGCAGGTCGATGTGATTGACCTCCCGATTACGCGAGAAATACATCGGCTTGCGCCTGCCCTCATCGGCATCATAGTAGGTTCCCGGTAGGACAACGTGGGTATGCGGATCATGCTGGTTGGGTGATTGCTCGCCATCGGTATTTCTCTGATGCGTGACAAACGAAAATTCAACGCCTGTATCAATCCCGCGTGCATCGAAAAAACCTTCAATGGTGCGCTCGGTCAATTGCTTCACAAAGACTTCGCGCTCCTCATGTGGAACCATTCGGATTAGATCAGGGTTCGGGTTCACGATTAGGCTGAACAGCAGGACATGATCGCTCTGGTAGCCCTCGCAGGTATCGGCAATCTGTGACACAGATTTGCCCATGCCGTGATCGACCCAGCGTTCTACACCACTGACCTGTGGTACATAGTCGTCGCGGCTGTCACGGTATGTCAGATAACCCAGCAGGTTTTTCATACGCTTCGCCTCATTCTGAGTGGGCTTTTTGTAGCGTACATTGCTCACACACATCTGTTTGCGATCCATGTCCTACGCCTCCCATCGCTTGCGGAAGAATCCAACCATCTTCTCCAGCAGGTCGTTTTGCCGTTGAAGTTGCTCTTCGACGGCATCCAGTCGCCCCTCAAGTTTGCGGGTGATGGCTGCCCGTGTTCCGGGAATATCATCCTGATGAGATAGAT
>JBBSPQ010000554.1:0-2535 GCA_038258585.1 Pseudomonadales bacterium | reverse complement strand
TGAATGGGTGGCCGATCAGGAATAGTTGATCAAATTTAAATGGAAACTCTTTCGACACGCATGTAATCAATCACTGACGATATACAACATACATGGGCTGATCATGAAGAACCTTCTGAGAGTGCAACGACCGCCGATTCTCGATGGCAACTTTATGCCCAGTGCTGGCAGTTTGACTCCGACCAGACCGTTAGATCCCGTGCAGGTATTGACGTGGTTAAATGAATACCCGTGGCAGATTCTTTGCCACAGCGGCATTCGTGTATTCCATGACTTTCTGCTGACCCCAGAAGGGCGAGCCATGAACGCGGAAACACTGTTAAAGCTGGAATTGGAACTTTCTCGTCAGGAACCTTATCGCGGACTTGGACGTTATCAGCACGTCCTGACGAAGCGGCTTTGTGCGCAAGTGCAAACAGAGTAGAATCACGCCCTTTTTTGATTGCTAAACTCCAACCCTTTCACCATCGTCGGGCATCCTGATATGAAGACATTGCAACTGAACAAGGGCCGGGAATCCTCTCTGCTGCGCCGCCATCCTTGGATTTTTTCGGGAGCTGTCGCCAAGGTCTCCGGTAATCCTGGACCCGGTGATTCGGTTAAAGTGCTGGACGCTTCCGGTAAGACAATTGCCCTTGCTGGCTACTCGCCGAGTTCGCAGATTCGGGCGCGGGTATGGACGTTTACAGAGACAGACGTTATTGATGAGGCGTTTTTTCTAGATAGACTGCAAAAGGCAGTCGTCAGGCGTCAACATTTGCTTAACGATCCTGAGCGCACGGGTTGTCGTCTGGTCTATGGTGAGTCCGACGACCTGCCCGGTCTCATTGTCGATCGATACGGTGACTTTCTCGTCTGCCAGTTTCTGTTTGCCGGCGTTGAGGCGTGGAAGGATGCCATTGTTAAGCATCTACACACACTGGTTCCGTGTAAGGGGATTTACGATCGCTCTGAAGCGGCGGTGCGGGCGCGTGAAGGCTTGGCGCCCACTCAAGGTGTGCTATGGGGCAGTGCTCCTCCAGAGTTGGTGGAAATCAACGAGCAGCGTAGACGCTTCGCCATCAGTATCGCTCACGGCCACAAGACAGGTTTCTATCTGGATCAGTATGATAACCGTGAGTTGGTCAGGCGACTGGCGCGAAATCGTTCGGTATTGAACTGTTTCGCCTATACCGGTGGTTTCGGGATTGCAGCTTTGCAGGGCGGCGCGAGCCATGTGATCAATGTGGACTCCTCTGCGCCATCGTTGGCACTGGCGCAGGAGAACTTTCGCCGTAATGAGTTTCCGGACGATCGCTACACGCTGACCAACGCCAACGCATTTGAGATTCTGCGCGAATACAAACAGACCGGACGCAGTTTCGATTTGATCGTCCTCGACCCACCGAAATTTGCAGAGACCAAAGCGCAGTTCAAACGGGCGGCGCGAGCCTACAAGGACATCGCCCTACAGGCAGCTGCGTTACTGTCCCCAGGAGGCTTGTTGGTCACATTCTCCTGTTCGGGAGCGATAGATTTGCCACTGTTTCAGAAAATTACGGCAGACGGCGTGTTGGATGCAGGGCGGCAGGGGCAGATTTTGCATTACATGCACCAAAGTGAAGACCATCCTGTTGCGCTACCATTCCCAGAGAGTCTTTACCTGAAAGGCCTGGTATGCAGGCTGGACTAATTTCAGGCTATAATTGCCGAGCTTGAGCTACCACTAGTAACTCCCCCTCAGTGAGTAATTGAGTCCCGGATATTTGACCGGGATGGCGCGATTCATGCTTATCAAATTCTGGCTTGCTGATGATGCTTTAGGCTCATAGTCAGAATGCGGCGGCGCACCTAAACGGGGCGTTGAGCGTGAATTCTGTCAACTAATGAGTAGGCGCCCATGAGGGATTCGGCTGCTGAAGAGCCAGTTGTAATATCGTTTTGATTGTTGAGTATTTCTCGTACCTGGAGTTTTGATGAAGATTGCCGCAATAGTGACTGACATAGAAGGGACAACCAGTGGTATTGGCTTTGTCCATGATGTCTTGTTTCCCTACGCGCTGAAACACATCGGCCATTTCGTGCGCGAGCATCAGGAAGAACGTGATGTCATGCGCCTACTGGTGCGCTTGAGCGACAGTACTGGCATCGCATTGCACGACATTGAAGAGCTAATTCGGCTGTTGCAGCGTTGGATAAAGGAAGATCAAAAAGTCACTGAGCTCAAGGCGCTGCAAGGCATGATCTGGGAGAAAGGCTACAAGCAAGGCCTGTTTCAGGCTCATGTCTATCCCGATGTCCCTGAGGTATTGCAGCGTTGGCAGGAGGAGGAACGTAACCTTTACGTCTTTTCATCTGGCTCTGTGAAAGCCCAACAACTATTTTTCCGCTACTCCACCTGCGGGGATTTGCGGCTGCTGTTTTCAGGCTATTACGACACGACGATCGGATCAAAACGCGACCAACAATCTTACCGCAACATTGCTGCAGCGATTGCATTGAAACCCCAATCCATCATGTTTCTCTCCGATGTAAAAGAAGAACTCGACGCCGCCG
>JBBSPQ010000553.1:0-2548 GCA_038258585.1 Pseudomonadales bacterium | reverse complement strand
GCATTTTGAAGTCAGGGTAGATGGCAAACCCGCTGATCCATCTCTTTATCTCCCCGCACGGTAGTACATTTTCTGTTTCTCTGCGCAAAAGCGAAAAATTTCTACTTATCCCACCCAGTATTGTGTCTGTCCTTATGATCGGGCTATTTGTTGATTGTCATGTAATGGAATGTTAAGTTCTTTGTGTCTGCTTTCAGGAAATTTGCAGATAATGGAGGTCATTACAAAAGGTAATGACTAGAACTAGAACAAAAAGTAAGAAATAACATATTAAAGGGGGCTTGGTGCTATGGAGAGTGCCAAAGGAAAATGCTTTCGTAAGAAAAAGAGCGCCATCAAGGATGATGAGCTGGTTGATAACAGGGAGATTGTCATGGATGAATTTTCAGAACGAAAATCTGTGGAGCTGGATAGTTGCTCAATCGCTGCAACGTACAGTCCCAGTGAAGAATTAACGCCAAATTTCGATACAGAGACATTCAGTATCGAAGCCTTCAAAGACGACACGTTAAAAGTCGAAGCATCAAAGATAAACCTCGTTGAGAATCACAATACGAAACAATCGCCTGACATGACTCGGCTGTATCTCAATGATATTGGTGGAGCGCAATTACTCAGTGCGTCGGAAGAAGTCGACTACGCTCGTCGCGCTCAGGACGGCGACATGCGCAGCAGGGAAGTGATGATTGTCAGTAACCTGCGTTTGGTCGTAAAGATTGCAAGGCGCTATTTTAATCGAGGTTTATCGATGCTAGATCTCGTGCAGGAAGGTAATCTTGGTTTAATGCGTGCGGTTGAAAAATTTGATCCAGAGAGAGGCTTTCGGTTCTCGACTTACGCCACTTGGTGGATACGACAGACGATTGAACGCGCAATTATGAATCAAGCAAGAACAATAAGATTACCTATTCATGTGATAAAGGAACTAAACAGTTATTTGAAATTTTCGCGTGATTATGTCCGTGAAAAAGACGTAGAGCCCAATGCTGAACAATTGGCGCAGCTTATGGACAAGCCCTTACGTGACGTAAAGCGGATGTTGACTTACAACGAAAAAGTTGTTTCGACAGAAGGTACGCAAACGCCTGGGCAGGAATATTCATTACTGGATACCGTGCCAGATGAGTTGGATAAAATTCCCTCCGAAGTGCTGCAGGGCAGCGAAGTATGCGAGACGATTGATGCGTGGCTGCAAATGTTAAACACTAAGCAGAGCGAAGTAATTGTTCGTCGATTCGGTTTTCATGGACATGAAGCGGGGACACTGGAAGAAGTCGGTCGAGAGATCGGTTTGACGCGTGAACGAGTGCGGCAGATTCAATTAGAAGCGTTGGACAAACTAAGAGAGCTTGCGCAGGATTGCGGATTCGACAACGACAGTTGGTGATCGATCTACAAAAAAGACATGGCAACCCTGCTATCAATCAGCGATAGCAGGGATTGCCTTACCGTTAATCAGCTAGCGTCCTTAATGAGATGTTGCAGCTTGTTGGGAACGTCTTTCCATTCTTCCGCATCTGATAAGGCGGGTTTCATTTCAGTAATATTCGGCCACACCTGTGCCAGTTCAGCGTTCAACGCAAGGAACTGCTGTTGATCATCGGGTAGTTCGTCTTCTGCGTAAATTGCATCAACCGGGCACTCTGGTTCACACAGGGCGCAATCGATACATTCATCGGGGTGAATCACCAGAAAATTGGGACCTTCATAGAAACAGTCTACGGGACATACTTCAACACAGTCTGTGTGCTTGCAGCGTATGCAATTATCGCCAACAACAAAAGTCATGATCTCTCCAGCTCAATTGGCCTGGAATTGGGATTCCAGGGGTATTTCAAATGGGGCTTTAATCGGGGTTTGTTAAAAGTGGGGTAATTATAAAGAGGTTAGCCCAGACAGGGAAAATACTTTTTCCGATATGGCATAGATAATTTGTGATTTAGCCGATTCCCCTGTCTGAAGCATCACTTCGGATACAGCGGAGGGAGACAGGGTCGGGTTTTACGGATGGGAATTGGATTTTTTGGTAAAGTCCAGCCTTCTGGTTAATGCGTCATTAAAGGGTTATAGGGTTTGTTTCAGGGTGTAGATGAGTTCTAGGGCTTGTTTTGCGGTGAGGTCGTCCGGGTCTACGGTTTCCAGCTTCTTGACTATTGGGTGGGGTTCGAACTGCGTGAACAATTCGTTCTGCACCGGTTGGTGAGGTTTGTTGGACTGAGGTTTGAAAGTGTGAGCTAGACTGTCGTGCTCCAACTGTTGCAGTTTTTCTCGTGCTTGACGAATGACCGTCATTGGCACTCCTGCCAGTTGCGCTACTTGAAGTCCGTAGCTTTGGTTTGCCGGGCCTGGTTTGACTGCGTGCAGAAATATGATGCCGTCCTGATGCTCCGAGGCATCGAGATGCACGTTGGCGATGTTGTTGAAGCGCTCAGGCAGGGCGGTCAGTTCGAAGTAGTGGGTGGCGAACAAAGTGTACGCGCGGCACTGGCGGGCTAGATGCACGGCGGCCGCACGGGCAAGCGAAAGGCCATCGTAGGTGCTGGTGCCG
>JBBSPQ010000552.1:0-2550 GCA_038258585.1 Pseudomonadales bacterium | reverse complement strand
GGGTGCAGCAGCAACAGGTTTTCCAGTGCGGCCCCTTTCACGGTGGCGAGTTCTTGGTAGTCTTCGCTGCCATAGCGTTTCATGACTTCGTCGACCATTGCTGTTGCCAGTACGATGCTCTCGCGGCCATTACCGAGATCGCAATCCACCAGTGAGTACTCAAGTTCTGCGTTCAGACAAACTGCTTGGTTGGATGGAAGAGTCCACGGCGTCGTGGTCCAGATAACAACTGACAACGGACGATGCAGGATATCATCCGGCAGCGTTCCCAAAAATGCGGCCAGAAAATTTTCCTTGGTCTCGGCGGCGAAACGCACGTCGATAGCAAACGAGGTTTTGTCCTGATATTCCACTTCGGCTTCGGCGAGCGCGGAACCACCGACCACGCTCCAGTAAACCGGTTTGAAGCCTTTTACCAGATGACCGTTCGCGGCGATCTTGCCGAGCGCGCGTACAGTATCCGCTTCGGTCTTGAAGTTCATGGTCAGATAGGGATTGTCCCATTCACCGAGTACACCGAGACGCACGAAGTCGATTTTCTGCAGCTCGACCTGTTTTTTGGCGTATTCGCGACAGGCCTTGCGGAATTCGGCATGAGACACTTTCTTGCCAGCCTTGCCCAGTTTCTTCTCGACATTGATCTCAATGGGCAAACCATGACAGTCCCATCCAGGTACATAGGGCGCATCAAAGCCGGCCAGAGTCTTCGACTTTACGATGATATCTTTGAGCGTTTTGTTGACGGCGTGACCAAGGTGCAATTCCGCGTTCGCATAGGGCGGACCATCATGAAGAATGAACTTGGGCTTGCCAGCATTCTTCTCCCGAATCTGACCGTACAAATCAATCGCCTGCCATTGCGCCAGCATCTCAGGCTCGCGCTGAGCGAGACTGGCCTTCATCGGGAAATCCGTTTGCGGCAGATTGAGCGTTGCTTTGTAGTCGGTCATTTCACTTACCTATTCACCTTATGTTGCTAAGTTGTTCTTACAGGGGCATTTCTGTTTCGAAAAAGTCTCTTGTTGTCTGCACATCGATCGCAATGCGTTCCTGCAGAGCTTTCAGTGACTCAAATTTCTCTTCATCCCGAATCTTGTGCCGGAAGATCACCGTAATCTGTTCGCCGTAAATGTCGCTGTCGAAATCCAGCAAGTGCACTTCCAGCACCGCCTTGTTGCTGTCAGACACAGTTGGGCGATAACCAATGTTAGCAGCACCTTTCAAATTCCTTTCCTGCAAATCCTCGTTGTCGAGGTGGACATCGCACGCGTAAACCCCGTGCAGCGGAATATTGCGTCTGTTGAGTTTAACGTTGCAAGTCGGAAACCCGAGATCACGACCCAGTTGCTGCCCCATAACTACCGTGCCGGAAATTCCGTAAGGACGGTTCAACAACAACTCCACCAGTTCAAAATTACCCTGCTGCAATTGCTGTCGTACATAGGTGCTGCTGATTCTTACACCATTGTGTTCACAGCTGGCAGTTTCAACTACTTCGAAATCGTATTGCTCGCCATACTGTTGCAGCATGGCAAAGTCGCCACGACGCTGATGCCCAAAACGGAAGTCGCTGCCGATAATCAGACACGCGAGCCCCAGCCCTTTGACCAGAATCTGCTCAACGTAATCTTCTGCGCTCAGATTCGCCAACGCCTCATCGAAACGCAGCTTGTAAACAAAGTCCACGCCTTGCTCTTCCAGCAGAGACAGTTTCTCTTCCAACTCACTGAGACGAGCCGGGCAATCCTGTGGGGTCGTGGCGAAGAACTCTTCCGGATGGGGTTCGATCAGAATGACAACCGAAGGCGCGCCGTATTCGGCGGCCTTGCTGCGTAATTGCTGCAGGATGAGCTGGTGTCCTGTGTGAACACCATCAAACTTGCCAATAGTGGCGACACTGCGCTGATGTTGCCGCAGGAAGCCGCCTGTCTCTTCGATCACTACCATGGTCTGAGCCGCAACGGGAATAAAAGCGCGCGATTATACCCTTTCTACCGATGAGCCCAAAAGCCTTTAACTCTGTGGGCGAACCCGTTCACGTCCTTTCACGAAGAAAATTCGCGACCACAGCACCAGAAAGATAATCATGACGGTTTGTCCCATCATGGCGTTGACGACGGAAATGGTCTCCGGCCGCATGGCGATCAGTATCATATTGATGATGGTGGCAAGTGCGGAAATCCCCAAAACTCCCGAGAGCAATATCTGGAATATCCCCACCATCCGGTACGTCTTGGATTTTGGTGGTGCTTTTTCGGGCACCTTTTCTGGTACCGGCTCAGGAGTCAAAACGCTCATTGCGGCACACTGAGGATCAACTTGCCAACCATGGTGCCAGATTCCATTTTCACGTGTGCTTTCAAAAGGTTATCTGCATTCAAGTCGCCATAATGCTCCGTGCGGGTGTGACGCAGTTCACCGGCATCGAACAGACGTGACGCTTCATTCAGCAACACGCCTTGCTCTGCCATATCGTCAGTCTGGAAGCGGGCACGGGTGAACATGAACTCCCAGGTAATGGCCACGCTCTTCGGCTTGAACAGGTTGATG
>JBBSPQ010000551.1:0-2559 GCA_038258585.1 Pseudomonadales bacterium | reverse complement strand
GTCAGGCGCTGCTGCATTATTTTGGTGAGAACGGACCCGCTTTCTGCGGTAATTGCGATGCCTGCCTGATGCCTGCGCCGACTTGGGATGGAACAGAAGCGGCACGCAAAGCGTTGTCTTGCGTCTATCGGACTGGTCAGCGCTTCGGCGTTAATTATTTGATCGATGTGTTGCTGGGAGCGGAATCTGACAAGATATTCCAGAACAATCATCACCATATTTCGACCTATGGTATTGGCAAGGAGCTCGAAGGCAACGCTTGGCGTTCGGTTTTTAGGCAATTAGTGGCACGTGGATACCTGAGTGTGGATCATTCCACATACGGTGGGCTGCATCTGAGCGAGAAATCGCGTCCCCTGCTGAAAGGGGAGGAATCGATTGCTCTGCGGATAGATGTGCAGGAAATCATTGTGAAACCGGAGAAAAAATCGCGCAGCAAGCAGGTGGTTGCAGATGCGGATAAGGCTTTATGGGAAGCATTGCGACAATGTCGCAAGGATCTGGCAGATCAGCATGATGTGCCGCCGTATGTGATTTTTCACGATGCCAGTCTCATGGATATGGTGCATTACCGTCCACTCACCGAGCAGCAATTTCTGACGATTAGCGGCGTGGGACAGAGCAAGCTGGAGAAGTACGGCGCATTGTTTCTTCAGGTTATCCGTGAATTTGAGAGCGCGCCGGTCGGTTGAAATGACAGGTACCCGGTCTTTGAGGTGGTGTAAAATGCCGCCGTATTAAGCGCAGCGTGCATTTAGCGTTTAATGTAATTGTGTAAAATCAAATTTGCGCTGGATTTACGGTCCAGGCGGCAATGAGAGGTCAAGTTATGACGGCTATAGTCGTTGCGGCTTTGTACAAATTTGTACGACTGCCTGATTTTGAGTGCCTGCGCGAACCCCTACAGCAGGTGATGACTAAGAATGGAGTTCGGGGCACAGTGTTGCTCGCTATTGAAGGGGTCAATGGCACTATTGCCGGAACCAGAGTCGGTGTCGACGCTGTGTTGTCCTGGCTTCGGTCTGATTCCCGTCTGCAACCTCTGCAGGCCAAAGAATCTTACGTCGATGAGAACCCCTTCTACCGCACCAAGGTCAAGCTGAAGAAAGAGATCGTCACTATGGGGGTCGAAAACATTGATCCTAACCATATTGTTGGAACTTACGTGAAGGCGCGGGACTGGAATGAGTTGATCTCCGATCCGGAAGTGACCTTGGTAGACACGCGTAACGACTACGAAGTTCAGATCGGTACCTTTCGGAATGCGCTGAATCCAAAGACAGAAAGTTTCCGCGAATTTCCCGAGTTCGCGAAGGAGAATCTGGATCCGCAAAAAAATCGCAAGGTGGCGATGTTCTGTACCGGTGGGATTCGCTGCGAAAAATCTACTGCCTATCTACGCCAGCAAGGGTTTACCGAGGTGTATCATCTCGAAGGCGGAATTCTGAAATACCTGGAAGAGGTGCCGGAAGACGAGTCACTATGGCAGGGCGAATGCTTTGTTTTCGACAATCGTGTGACGGTAAATCACCAGTTGGAAAAGGGGCATTACGACCAGTGTCACGCCTGCAGAATGCCGATCACCGAAGAAGATAAGCAGTCCGAGCATTATGCGCGCGGAGTTAGCTGCCATCATTGTTACAACCGTCACAACAGCGAGCAGATCCAACGCTACACTGAGCGTGAATTGCAGGTCTCGCTGGCGCTTAAACGAGGTGAAAGCCACATTGGCGAATCGATGTCAGAGACTATCGAGCGACGCCGGAAAGAGAAACAATTGGCTAAGGAAGAGCAACGCAAGGTTGAAACTGTGCTCAGCAAAAAATAACTCAGCAAAAAAGGTTAAGCAAAAAGCTGAGTAGGGCGAAGAACACCGTCCTTAATGCTAATCGTCAACCGGCGCAAAGCGCTGTACCTGCTTGCCATCGATCTCAATCATTTCCGTAAACATTGTGAGTGGACGAATCCACAATCCGCGTTCACCATACATTGGTCGATAAACAACGTGTTCCTCTTCGGTTTCGCTGTGTCTTGCAACGCCGATCACTTCATAAAGCTTGTCTTTGTAGTGTCTGTAGATGCCGGGCTTAAGTGTCACCATTTCCTCTCTTCAGTTATCTCTGGCTATCGGTTGCCGCGGTCAGTCGCAATGATCGGCCATGCTAACAGAATATTGAATGCACTCAGGCTGTTTTCGCTGTAGTATTTCGAGCCTGAAATTTTACAGCGAGTGATAACACCCGTATTTATAATTGGTACTCACGTGCCGTTTTCATGAGGAATTAAATAATGAACTATATACGCACTACTCTCGGAACAGTTCTGGTCGCCTTATTTGTGGTTGCCTGTGCTGGTACTTCCAGTCCTTCCAAGAAAGAAATGATTCTCGGCAGTTGGGAAGGCGATTATCAGGGGCAGAGTATCGTTCTCACTTACTCACCAACCGAAGTATCGGTAGAAGCTTTTGGGGTAAGTTTTCCTTACGAGTGGGTGGATGATGATCACATCCGTCTAGATGCTATGGGGCAGGTGGTGGTCAGCACAGTAGAGTTTGAAGGG
>JBBSPQ010000550.1:0-2582 GCA_038258585.1 Pseudomonadales bacterium | reverse complement strand
CCCAACCACGACCCCGCGATCTAAAGATTTAGGAATTAACAGATGTGGTTTAAGAATATACGCTTTTATTGCTTCACCAAACCCTTTGATATGACACCAGAAATGCTCGAAGAGAAGCTGAAGCAGCACGCTTTCCAGCCCGGCCCCAACTTTGATCGTAGCCGTACAGGCTGGGTCAGCCCGCTTGGCAAAGAGGGAGAGACCCTTGCGCACGTGGTCGGGGACTACATTATGTTCTGCGCCCGCAAGGACGAGAAGCTGCTGCCTGCGTCAGTGGTGAACGATGCGCTGGCTGAAAAGGTCGAGGAGATTGAACAGAAGCAAGCCCGCAAGCTAGCGCGCAAAGAGAAGCTTCAGCTCAAGGATGACGTTATTGCAACCTTGCTGCCACGCGCATTCACGCGGACGCGACGGACTTACGCTTATCTGGCTCCCAAGGATAATCTGCTTATCATCAATACCAGTAGCGCCAGTGTGGCCGAGGAGTTGACGGTTAGCCTGCGTGACAGTCTGGATTCGTTGCCAGTCGCATTGCCTACGGCGCAGCACGCACCCAGTGACGTTATGACGCACTGGTTGCAGCAACAGAAAGCCAGCGAAAATTTTGTGATCAATCAGGACTGCGAGCTGTTCAATCCCTTGGAGGACAGCAATGTGGTTCGCTGCAAGGGACAGGATCTGTACTCTGAAGAGATAACGGCCCACCTTGATGCCGGCAAGCAAGTGAAAAAGCTGGGATTAGTATGGAATGACACCCTAAGCTGTGTGGTAGCGGCAGACTTGGCTATTACTCGATTGAAGTTCGAGGATATGATTCTGGAGCGAGCGGGTGACGGGGATCCTGAAAGTGAGGCGCAGCAGTTTGATCAAGATTTTGCCATCATGAGCTTGGCAATATCGAAGTTCATGGAATCCCTGTCTGCTGCGTTTGGTGGGCTGACTATTGATTCTGAGCAGCAATAACAGACAGCGGTTTTAGAGTGCGAGGCTGTACGGATATGAATAACAAAAAAGCGAGAGGGGGCAGTCAGCCTCAAAGTAACGCGGCGGTAATGGGTGTAAATACCATCACCTTGCGTTCGCCTTTATTGGTGCCTTTCTCACTTTCCATTGTGCTGTTCCTGCTTTCGTTTCTACCACGGATGCAGGAAAACGCGATACTTTCCGGCTCAGTGCAACTCGCTGCCATCGCTGTACTGCTTTGGAGCGGAATACTTTTCTTTCAGATCCGGGGGTCTGAAAGGGTACTTTCCTTCACGCCGTCCATTCACAAGCACCATTACATTCAGGCAATGGTGCATTTATCGGTGTATTTTTACTGGGGGATGCATTGGGAACCGGTTGCGCGCCACGCCTGGTTACTGGTCGCCCAGATTGTCTTTGCTTACAGCATCGATATGTTGCTGTCATGGTCACGGCGCGACACTTCTCTTCTAGGTTTCGGACCTTTCCCGATCATTTTCAGCACGAATTTGTTCCTCTGGTTTCGAGACGACTGGTTCTATCTTCAATTCGTAATGGTGGCGGTCGGGTTCCTAGGTAAGGAGTTCGTGCGCTGGAATCGTGATGGGCGCAAGGTTCACATTTTTAATCCGTCTGCGTTTACGCTCGGATTGTTTTCGTTGATGCTTATCATTACCGGTTCCACAGATATTACGTGGGGACGAGAGATTGCTTCCACGTTAACGCTGGCGCCGAAAATTTACACCTATCTGTTTATGACTGGCCTGATAGTGATGTATTTCTTCTCTATCACGCTTATCGCTGCGTCGGCAGCCATCACTCTTTTCACGCTCAGCTGGTTGTACCTAACACTCAACGGCGTGCCTTATTTTCTCGACTCGGCAATACCCGCTGCCGTCTTTTTGGGTCTGCATCTATTGGTAACGGACCCATCGACGTCGCCACGTACTCCGCCCGGAAAATTAATTTTTGGATGTCTTTATGGGATCGGTGTGTTCGGTCTGTACTCGCTGCTGGGACGTCTTGGCATTGATACCTTCTACGACAAGTTATTGTGTGTGCCGTTGCTGAATCTCAGTGTGCAATGGATTGATAGGTTTGCTCGTCGCATTCACTACACCCCGCTGTTAAAAAACCTGGGGCTCGATGCTCCTACTCGCCGCGGCAATCTCGCGCACATGGCGGTGTGGATTGTCTTCTTTGGCGTAATGAGTGTTTATGGTAAGACAGACAGCAGACATATTGGCGACATGTTGCCTTTCTGGGAGCAGGCTTGTGAAGAAGGAAAACCTCACGGTTGTGATCGGTTGGTGTTATTGAAAACGACGTACTGCGGCGACGGCTCCGGCTGGGCTTGTAATGAGATCGGCGCCTACTACAGGAAGGGACTGAACGTAGAGCAAAACGAAGAGTCGTCGTTGGCCTATTTTTCACGCGCCTGCGAGCTTCGCTATCAAGCGGCGTGTTTGAATTTACTCGATTCGTCGGCGACTATCGTGAGCAACCCGCACGAACTTGATCTGCGTCTTGTGTTGCGCGAAGGAGGGCTCAATCTCCTGGATATGCCGGTCGAGCAGCTGCATGAACGTGCCTGTGAGCATGGCTGGACGTTTGCGTGT
>JBBSPQ010000549.1:0-2587 GCA_038258585.1 Pseudomonadales bacterium | reverse complement strand
TCAACGCTTCCTGATCGGCCACCCATTCCAGCACCGAGTGACAGATAACAAGGTCAAACGCTTCTCGGTGCTGCTGCTGTACTTCCTCAGTCACCGCCTGAACGGACGCATGCACAAACTTTACATGGTTCAGACCGGAAGCTTTCGCTTGCTGCCTCGCAAGATCCAGCATCGCCGCAGAGATATCACACAGAACCAGATCGTGACCGGCGGCGGCCAGTTGCAGACCAAACTGGCCCTGCCCCCCTCCTGCATCGAGGATCCTGAGCTTGCTGTCAGATGCTCCCGATTCGTTCACATCCTGAAACAACTGCGGCAGGCATTCATCGCAATCCCGACGTAGAATCGCCAGCCGCAATTCCCCTTTCAGACCTCCGTAAACATTGCGTGCAAATCGAGGGGCCAAATCATCAAAATTTCGATCTGAGTTCAGACACACCGGTGTACGTTTGCGTGGAACAGTTGCCTTCTCAGTCATGATTAGTTGACAGGTGCACCTGTGGTATCGAGCTCCACAATCGGATAACCCAGTTCGGCCAGCGATTCTCCGATCACGCTCTTGTCACCGACTACCAGAATCACCATGCGCTCGAACGGCAACTCTTTCTGTGCCAGCGCGTTGACTTCCTGCTGACTGATTGTGTTGATGATGTCGCGACGTTGTGAAACAAAATCCGCAGGCAAATCGTATTGCAGGATACGACCAAGGAACCCGGCCTTCTGTCCTTGCGTCTCATAGTTGAGAGCATCGCTTTGTCCGACTGCGGAACGCATAAATGCCAACTCCTGAGCAGTAATTCCGTTATCTCTGTAATTGGTAATCTCATTGACAAACTGTCGCACTGAATCAGCAGTGCTGTCCATCCTCACGCTTGACGCCGCTGTGAAAGGGCCCGGTATTTTCGTACTTTCGAATTCACTGCGCGCGCCATAGGTATAGCCTTTATCTTCACGCAAATTCAAATTGATGCGGCTACTAAAAGCGCTACCCAGCACATAGTTCATCAAAGCACTCTTGTAGTATTCTCCGGTCGCATCGTAAGGCATGTCCGTCACATACCCAATGCGAATTTCAGATTGAGCGGCGGCCGGTTTGTCGACAAGGTAGAGTGTGTTGCTGCTGATCTGCGGAAGCGACGGTTGTTCCCGCATTGCCGGGGCGTCGTGTTCGAGTTCATCCAGAAAGGCAAGACCGGTCATGATCTGTGCTTGCTCCGCATCCCCTACCACAACAATCTGTAGCGCACCTGTTGCCAGACTACGACGACTGAACTCCTCAACATCCGCCAGAGTGATTTTTTCCAGTGTTGCAATCGTTCCATCTACAGGTACTGCAAAACTATGCCCTTCGCCATAGAGTAATTTGTCGAAAACTTCATTGGCGATGCTGTTGGGTCTTTCGCGCGATGCTTGTAAGGATTCGATCTGCTGCTGACGCAGTCGCTCCAGATTTTCTTCAGTGAATTGCGGGTGCACCAGTCGTTGCTCCAGCAAGACCAGAGTCGCATCAAGATTGCGGCTCAAGGCGCTCACTGTCACCGTCGTGTTCTCCTGACCAACACCCACATTAATACGTGCGCCAAGTTTCTTTAGCTCGATCTCGAACTGCTCCGCGCTGAGTTGTTCGGTGCCCTCGTTGAGCATTGCCGCCGTCAGTCTTGCCAGACCATAATTTTCTGGCGCTTCAAGTAAATGACCACCCTCAAAACTGAGACGCAGTGTGACGGTCGGAATTTCTGTGCTCACCGTACCAATCACTTCAGCACCGTTGGCGAGCTTCTCGCGCCAGAACGGCGGCACTTCAACCAAGGGAGCCTGTCCGGCAACCGGCCGCATAGATCTGTCGAAATTATCCGTTACGGGACGCGGTTCCATATCATCGAGAGAGGAATCAGAGACTCGCAACCCTGGGACCGGTGTGAAGTCATCCGGGTGGCTTTGCCCGTTGGGATTGTCCCGCGCCAGCACACTAAGAATTACCGCCGGTTTCCCTGCTACATATTTATTGAAAACTCTTAACACATCTTCTTTGGTCAGACTGCGCAGCGCTGCAATTTCCTGCGGCAGATAATTCGGATCATCAAGAAGATAATCGTATAACGCCAGACGCGACGCTTTGCCCTGCACACTTGCCAGACCATTGATTAAATTGGCTTCCGTTTCTCCTTTAAAAGTATCCAGATCTTCGTCACTTATCGATGACGCATCGAAATCCGCCAGAATACTGCGAACATCACGCTCGAAATCGGTTAGCGATGAGTTAGGCAGTGCCTGCACCTCCAAACTGAACATGCCTCCCAGTTCCTGAGAACTACTGTCGGCGCTGGCATCGATGGCACGATTAGTTAGCACGAATTGCTGATAGAACAGTGATTTCTTGCCGCCGCCAATGATGCTTGCCAGAGCCTCCAGCGGAACGCGGTCGGGATGCGAATAAGGTACTCCGGGAAATGCGAATTCCAAAAGTGGAAAACGAATATTCTGATCGACGTAAGAAAGATACCGATCCTGATCCAGTGTAATTGTTTCCGGCTCGGCTCTCTCCACTGCAGGTCCTATCGGAATGCTGCCGAAATATTTTTCGATC
>JBBSPQ010000548.1:0-2592 GCA_038258585.1 Pseudomonadales bacterium | reverse complement strand
TACAGGGCCTTAAAAGGTCAAGAGCAATCGGCGTGAGGCGAATTGTAGGAGCGACGCGATTTGATGTGAGCACACAGTTTTTCTTTGAAATCCAGCTGATGTCATTTGTTGCGATGTTCTTTGCAATATCAATCTACCAGGTAGTTACTCCAATCTTTGCTTCGATGGTTTCCATTCCTTTGGATTCTTTTTCGTTATGGCCAGGGAAAATGTTACTGTTGTTTGGCGTTACTATATTGGTAGGTTTTCTCAGCGGTTTTTATCCCGCTGTTCTTTTGTCGGGAATTAAACCGGTCTGGGCACTGCGAGCGCAGATCACGGAAAGAGTCGGTTCGTCCAAAGTTCGATCGGGTCTGGTAGTGACTCAGTTTAGTATTTCCATCGGACTTATTATTGCCGCGATCGTGGTGAATTCGCAGATTCAATTTGCCCTTACAAAGCCCCTGGGGTTTAGTCCTCAGAATGTTGTGCTTGTTGATATGGGCAACAGTGAGGCAAGTGCCGCGTATGTGAATATGTATAATCAACTGAATGCAGAGTCTGACATAGTTTCTGTAACAGTCGCCTCTCAGGTTCCGACTCAGAGTCTGGGGGAAGGAACACTTTTCAATACCAGTGGAAGTAAAACTGACTTTCCCTATTCGACTCGGCGTGTCAATGCCGGCACGGGCTACTTCAAAACGATGGGAATCGACATCGTGGCAGGCCGTGATTTTAATACAGAAATCGCATCTGATCGCTTGTCTCGAAGTGGACCGGATCAACCTTACTATGCAGGTATTATTCTGAATCAAACCGCTGCACGCGAAATGGGGTGGGCGAATCCAAACGATGCCATTGGAAAGTTAGTCACGGGCAGCCTGCCCGGAATTGTTTTCACCGGGACGGTCTTAGGCGTCGCCAGCGATTCCCATTATCGATCCATTCGCACTCAAATTGAAGCAATCTCATACGTGTACATTGCTACACGAGGCACAATGGCTATCAAGATCAAGCCAGATAGTGAGGCCTCCGCCCTGAGCACTATTGATCGAATTTGGAAAGATAACGTTCCCAGCTATCCTATTCAACGAAGTTTTCTCGCAGCCGACTATGCGAAGCTTTACGCTGGAGAGAATCGTTCCTTCCGACTATTCACGGCACTTTCCATTGTAGCAATTGTGATTGCGTCGCTGGGCCTGTTCGCATTGGCCTCGTCGATCACCGAACGTCGAATAAAGGAAATAAGTATTCGTAAGGTACTTGGCGCTACGGTGGCGTCAATCGCCGCAATGCTGGCATGGAACTTCTCCAAGCTTGTGATAGTTGCCAATATCATCGCATGGCCAATGGCGTGGCTGTTCATGCAGCACTGGTTGGGAAATTTTCCCTACCACACCGATATCAGTGCTTCGGTATTCCTGTTCTCCGGTGTAATTACATTTGCAGTAGCTCTCTTGACAACGTTCCAACGAGTATACGCTGTGGCTACCAAAAACCCGGTTAAGGCTCTGCGGATGGATGGTTAAAACGCTTTCACGTTTGCGCTATTGGGAGGACGCCACAATGTTGGCAGAACTGGGCATTGGGTCTAGCTACTCACGGGCAGGACCACTACACTGGATGCGCCGACACGGCCATGTCAGTCGAGCAAATATGGGGATTGACAAAAATGGACTCAACTGAACAAACGAAAAATCTAGACACTAGCAACCCCGATCCGCTATCCAAGAAAGACTATAAGGACAACCTGCACAAACTTCAAATAGAATTGGTCAAACTACAACGACAATTCATCAAATGCGACGAGAAGATACTGGTCGTCTTCGAAGGTCGTGATGCGGCCGGTAAAGACGGCACCATCAAACGCATCGTTAAACACTTAAGCCCTCGCGAAACCCGTGTCGTCGCTTTAGGTAAACCTTCAGACCGGGATAAGACTTCTTGGTACTTCCAACGCTATGTCCCTTATCTTCCGGCCGCTCAGGATCTCGTGCTGTTCAACCGCAGTTGGTATAACCGTGCCGGAGTCGAACGTGTCATGGGTTTTTGCACAGACGCGGAGTATGAAGAGTTTATGGACTCAGTACTCGACTTCGAGAATATGCTGGTGAGATCCGGAATCAAGTTTTTCAAATACTATCTGGACATCAGCAAACGCGAACAGGAAAGACGACTGGAAGATCGCAAGAGCAATCCGCTTACTCAATGGAAGGTCAGCGCACTGGATGACGTCGCGCTTGAAAAGTGGGATGCCTACACTGAGGCTCGCGATGAGATGCTTGCCCGCACTGATAGCGTGTTATCTCCGTGGACGATTGTTCATGCCGATGACAAACCTCTGGCTCGAATCAATCTCATTAAGGATTTTCTCAGCAAACTTGAGTACGAAAATAAGGACGCGGAGCTTGTTGTGCCCGATTCCCGAGTTGTACGACTCTACGAAAATAGTCTGCAAGCAAGGATGAAAGGTATTTAGAGGAAAGGATTGACTTGGAATGTCACGGGCTGGTTCTAAGCGAATTAGCCCCATTTAAACTCACTGCTACA
Source organism: Pseudomonadales bacterium (assembly GCA_038258585.1). GTDB lineage: Bacteria > Pseudomonadota > Gammaproteobacteria > Pseudomonadales > Pseudohongiellaceae > UBA5078. The sequence goes on along the minus strand of JBBSPQ010000548.1, from coordinate 63 downwards.
CGTAGGAGACAAACAACTGAAGTGGAGGACACCATGGCGAAGACAGCGCAACTCTATCGAATG
>JBBSPQ010000547.1:0-2595 GCA_038258585.1 Pseudomonadales bacterium | reverse complement strand
GGTATCGGGACTAGTGGTGTCACCACAATCGTGGCTTGGTTGTTAACATTCGGAGCATTCATTCTGTTTTATCCAGGGGTACAGACGGAGATTCTCAAACAGTTCTTTGACGTGCTGCTTTCCTCTGAGCTTATTCCTTATTTTGTTTTCTATTACCTTGCCGGATACGCCCTCTATGCCGGAATATTTCTGGCCATTGGCAGTCTCTGCAACACGCTAAAGGAAGCGCAGAGTTTAATGATGCCAATGATGATGGTACTCATTGTGCCTTTGGTCACCATGACATTCATCGCACAGGACCCCAATGGCCCGGTTGCCCGTATCATGTCGTGGATTCCGTTGTTCACTCCATTCACAATGATGAATCGGGCAGCAACACAACCACCAATGATCGATTCGGTAGGCACGACCATCCTGTTATTGTTGAGCATTGCATTGGTACTCTGGCTGTCTGGTAAAATTTTCCGCCAGGGCGTACTGCGTACAGGACAGCCACCACGCCTCGGTGAGATTCTGCGCATGTTGCGGCAAAGACAATAGTGGATTGAAGTTCATAGATCGAAACCAGTAAAAAAGACGTATCGAAACAGAGAAGGAGTTTCACTACATGCAGGATATCTTGCAAAGGCGCACATTTCTGCTCCTGCTGATTGTCATCACTTTGCTCTTTGCTGCTGTCTTGCAGCCGTTCTGGAGCGCCATCTTCTGGGCTATTGTGATCACAGTAATCTTCGCTCCCCTGCGTAGTCGCCTGCTGATCCGTTTAGGGGGTCGCCGTACTCCCACCGCATTGCTTACGCTGCTGATTTGCTCAGTGATTGTTATTATTCCTGTACTAGCTATTCTTTCCGCTTTCATCAGTGAAGGCGCTAATCTTTTTGAGAGCATAGAATCCAACGAAATCGATCCCGCCCAATTTATCGATCAGGTGGTCTCTGCCATTCCGTTTGTGCCTGATCTGTTTGAACGCCTAGACATTGATACCGCTAGCGTCCGTTCCTATTTGTCTAACTCTGCAACCGGTATCAGTGAAGTGATTGCGCAACAGGCCTTGAGCATCGGTCGCAACACCCTTGATTTCACCGTGAAACTGGCGCTGATGCTGTATCTGACATTCTTTCTACTGCGCGACGGCGACAAGCTGGTGCGCCTCATTAAGGATGCGGTTCCCTTAAGTACAGAGCGCAAACAACTGCTGTTCAGCAAATTTGTGGAGGTGACACGGGCCACTGTTAAAGGCAATTTGCTGGTGGCCGTTGTGCAGGGCGCCTTAGGGGGCATTATCTTTTGGTTGCTTGGTATTCCCGGCCCCGTTCTGTGGGCAGTCGTCATGGCGTTCCTATCATTGATTCCGGCAGTAGGTGCCGCCATCGTCTGGGTGCCAGTTTCCATTTATTTATACGCGACCGGAGCATGGGCGCAGGCTTCCATTCTGATCGCCTATGGCGCTCTGATTATTGGTCTTGCCGATAACGTGTTGCGGCCAATTCTGGTGGGGCGAGATACCAAGCTGCCGGATTATATTGTGTTATTTTCTACCATGGGCGGCATTGTTCTTTTAGGGATCAACGGCTTTGTCATCGGCCCTTTGATCGCAGCGGTGTTTCTCTCTTTCTGGGCGATCTTCATCCATGATATTAAAGCGGACTCAGTCACGTGAGGCGTTGCTGAAGCGATGGCGCGGCAGTGGATTCGCGCACTTTCAGGTTTGCTGGCACTGACTGTCAGCCCTGCGCTTTCAGCGCAAATGCCTCCTGTGAACGGGTTGTCGCAAGTGGAGTATTACCAGGCACTGCGTCTCGCGCAAGAAGGCGATTTGCTGTTTCATTCTCTGCCTCTCTGGGCAACGATTTTGAACCTCGTGGCAGCGTTTATTCTGTTCGCACTTTGGTTAAAACAGCGTAGTGTTTCTCAATTCAACTGGCTGATAGGCGCCAGCCTGACTGGAGGTGGTTACGTCCTCGGCAACCTGAGTGATGGAGCCTTTGATCCCTTTATTGGCGACATGCTGAGCATCGCTTGGTTCTATTTCCTTTCTCGAATTCTCTATAACTATCCCACCGGCACGCTGCAGCGCTGGCTGAGTACTCTGCCAATCGTGTTTTTGCTGCTCTTCGGCATTGCCAGCATGATGGGCTCCATTCCGCTACAGGCCGTAGCGGCTGGAACCTACTGTCTGATTCTATTACTCATGAGCAGCCATCAGATTGGATTGCGATTGCAGAGCGCGCTCACCCCAAAACTTGCGTTAATAATTGGCGTCTGGCTAATAGGAATGCTGGGAGTACTCGACAGCCTGATTATTGTCAGCGGATTCGTGCTGGATGCGTATCCAGACAAGAATCTGCAACTCATGCCCATCGGACAAATTTTCGGTGTCTTTGCCGCACTGTACTTTCTCGTTGCTCGTCATACAGACAACCAGCATCAACTTGAGTTGCTCAATGCCTCACTCGATCAGCGCGTGCATGCGGCGGAAACTGAACTTGAGGATCGCTACCGCATGCTCACCCGCGATGCATTGGATGCGGCTGCCATGCGCGAGCGTACGAATATTTACGAATCGATTCATGAAGATCTCAGCGATAAATTGCT
>JBBSPQ010000546.1:0-2602 GCA_038258585.1 Pseudomonadales bacterium | reverse complement strand
CATGACCTTCGCGGTCATGACCTGTTTGAATACGAACTGATTGGTGGCTTTATGGGCTACGATCTGATTGTGGCGAACCCGCCGTTTGAAAAGAACGTCGATCTGGATCACATTCGCAAAATGTACGACCTGCTTGCCCCAGGTGGTCGGATCATTTCGATTGTCGGCGCAGGGTCACTCATGGACAGCAAAAAGAAAGTCCGCGAGTTCTTTGAATGGGTGGAAAACACCTGCGAATCGCATGAAGTATTTGCCAACCCCGATGATGCGTTTAGCGCCAAAAGTGGTGCCAAACGGTCTACGGGTGTACGAACTTCTCTGCTTGTGATAGACAAACCAGAAGAAACCGAACCTTACGACTCGCAGGAGTCGACTCCTGTGGAGGAAGACGATATGCCCAAAAACCAGCCTCACCAAATCGAATTTACCAACGATGAACGGGAAAAAATTCTCAACGCTGTGAACCACGCGACCAGAACAGAAAACAATCCAGGCGAAATTGATGCCTACGGAATCTTTGTGGATGAACAGGCGTCCAATTGTTTTTTCGTGTTTGGCGATGCAGCAGTGCGCTTTGCAATGGCGCTTAAAGAACTGGATGTACCTTTCCGATCCGCAAGCATGTTATTGGGAACACCTAGCGGTGATACTGTTCCGGTGGCATTTGCACTCGTCACTTTCGATGATCTTTACCGTCTTAAACCGAGTGATCTGCCTTTCGACATGTATCTGATGCGGCAATTGCCATCGGGTCAATGGGTACGGGATGGTAGCACCGAAGACGACGAAGGCAACGAACCTGAAAGAGAGCAATCCAGTTATCATGCCATCGGTGTGGCTGAACCCAACGATGCTGAAAAGATGGCGATATACAGCGCGGCAGCTCACGCAGGCTATGTCAACGAATCGGATTCGGATGATTTAAATATCTACGAAATCCCAATCGGCGGCCAAAAGGTTTACTTTGCCTTTGATGCGGACATTGAGCCGCTCGTTGACATCATCACTGCTCTTGGTAATCAGCACCACGTGCTGCAAGGTGATCTTCTGCGGGTACGGCGGGAAGATAATCCGCCCATAGATAGTACGCCGTTGGCCGTGATGAACGCCAGCACCTGGAATCAGCTATACCCCAAACTGGCTAATCCCAAAGTCTGGATACACCGCGCACCTGAAAACCGTGTCGAAGGTTGGTACTCTGAGGAAAGCGACACCCCGCCAGCAGATGATACAGGCTCGGATGGGAACGAAGACGGCTACCCGGATGATCCAGCCATGCAGTCCGCAAAAGACGATGCCGCAGAGCGGGTGCCACATAATAACCTCATTCTGTACAAGGTTGAGGATGATCCGGTTGTCTACAGTGCCTTTGGGCGCAGCGCCATCCTGACCGCGCAGATCACCGGCAGCGAAGTTTTCAACGATCAGTACGGCACCCACATCGAAATCGGTGAGCGACCACTGGAAATCATGCGCAGCGTATGGGACAAAGTTAAACCCACGCCGGACAGCGAGATCGTTATCATGGAACAAGATGAAGATGGTGGTTGGCACCCGATTACTGATGCGACAGAACCTGAACCCGAAGAAACCCGCGATGAACTGATCCAGAATGCGTTTGATTTCTGGAGCAATATGTCGTCTACCAGAAACTATGATTGTTTCCGACTCCAAGATGGTGAATACGTCTTTTTCGGAACAGATGCTACCGAGGCTGAGGAATGTCTGAATAAAGGCAGTAGTGAAATTCGACTTAAGACTCATGAAGACCGCTATCAATACATCACTGTAACCTTTACCGATGACCCGGAACGCAAAGCTTTTAAGAAATTTGGCGAGGCTGACGGCATCGCCCTGATGACCTACACACATACTCCCCCCAACGATTGGGAGCTTGAGAAAGAGGAAGACATGCACTATCACTGCTCAAACTGCGGCGCTGATCTTGGCACCGAGGCACAGCGTCTGGCACTGGCCGATTCCGCACCAGCGATCATGGAAACTGACGATGGCCGGACACTCTGTTGGGATTGCTACACCAACGCCGATACGCCGTCTCCTGCCCCTGCCCTGCCGCCTGCAAAGGCCGCTCATGCACCTGTGAAGCCACCGCCTGGATACGACGAATGGTGTGATATTAAACACGACTACCCTGACGCGGTGATCCTGCTGGTGGACTGGGGAGATGGCACGTTTGTGACCTATGGAGATGATGCTGAAATGCTGACTGAGAACGTCGAGCGGGGCGACTGGATCGACCGCGACGGTAAGTATGGGCGTGTGTCGAATTTCGGTGCCATTGATCTGGAACCGATCACTGCTTTTGCAGGTAATGTCCTGCGCAAAGACGTGATCCTGTGGGATGGCGAAACGGCAGAACTAATCCCTGCACCACCCCGGTTTATCGGGGATGAAGAAAAGGTTTACGATGCTGTGGTGGTCATCTGCGCTGGCAACCAGCGCCGTGCCACCTTCCATAACGTGGCTGCCAAAACCGGCCTCGACATTGCTGATGTCGCCATGATTTTGGGGCAGCTTCGGGCACGTAACGAAATCAAGGAACTGACCTACCGTCAGTTTATTCCGTTTAAGAAATAGGCTT
>JBBSPQ010000545.1:0-2603 GCA_038258585.1 Pseudomonadales bacterium | reverse complement strand
GGAATCGTTGTTCTTCATGAAGCCCAAGGTGACGGAGTTGGTTCGATTGGCGCGGGCCGAGGGCTGAAAAGACTGGCCGATCCGGTTACCATGGTCAGCAAATGAGAGAAGGTTTGGTATTTGAATATGCAAAGATTTTGGCAAGTGATTAATGGAGCTGTAGCAGCCGTCTTGCTGATGCTGCTTGCTCAGGGTGTTTATGCTCAGGACTTGAAGGCGACCATCGTCACCGATAAAGGCACGATAGAAGTTGAATTGAATGAGCGGGCCGCCCCGACAAGCGTCGCAAGTTTTGTGAATCTGGCGCAACGCGGTTTTTACGATGGGCTGGTATTTCACCGTGTGGAGCGCAACTTCGTGATTCAGGGTGGGGACCCGCAGGGCAATGGCACCGGTGGACCGGGCTATCGCTTCACGGGAGAAATGGTGCTCAAGCATACGCGCCCTGGAACCCTGTCAATGGCCAACAGCGGTATAGGCACCGATGGCAGCCAGTTCTTCATCACTCTGGTGGCCACACCGCATCTGGATGGTAAGCATTCCGTGTTCGGGCGTGTCACGAGCGGTCTGGAGAATGTCTACAAGATTACCAAAGGCGATGTTATTCGCAGTATTACGATCACGGGTGATGATAGTGCGTTGAAAGCCCGCAAACAGGCTGATCTGACTAAATGGAACGCCGCTCTTGATGAGGGTTTTCCTGATCTCAAGCCTGCTAGCGAATAGTCTATCCCAAGCATCACACCAAAACACCGCAAGGTCAGGGCAGTACCTGTTTGAACGGCTTCACGGTCACTTTGGCGAATACGCCACCACTGACATACGGATCTGCCTCCGCCCATTGTTTGGCTGCTTCCAGCGAATCAAATTTTGCAATTATGAGGCTGCCAGTAAAACCGGCGTCACCGGGATTTTCGTTGTCGATAGCTGGATGAGGACCAGCGAGCATGATCCTGTCCTGAGCAACCAATTCTTGCAGGCGTTCAAGGTGAGCAGGGCGAGCAACGACTCGCAGTGGCAGACTGTTGGGGACGTCTTCACAGATAATGGCGTACAGCATTAATATTCTTCCTCGTCTTGTTATTGAGTCTCGCTTCGCTTCCAGTAGCGAGGCGTCGGTATGTTAATCGATTTGTCGCGGTGAGTCTGGTATTGTTCCCGCGCCAAATCATCGTCAGAGAGTGAAAATAATCGCATGGCGCAGTATCTTGAAATTCACCCACAGAATCCCGAACCCCGACTGATAAAACAAGCCGTCAAGGTGTTGCTCGATGGCGGAGTCATCATCTATCCCACCGATTCTACTTATGCCTTGGGATGTCACATAGGCGATAAGTCGGCACTGGAGCGCATTCGCCGCATTCGACAATTGGATGACCGGCATAATTTCACGCTTGTGTGTTCAGACCTGTCTGCAATTTCGACCTATGCCAAGGTGCCCAATACGGCTTATAGACTTCTCAAAGCCCATACTCCTGGCCCGTATACCTTCATCCTGCCTGCGACTGCTGAAGTACCACGGCGACTGATGCACCCGAAGCGTAAGACTATCGGCCTGAGGGTACCGGATAATATTGTCGCGCAGGCGCTGCTGGCCGAGTTTGGCGAACCCATCATGAGCACCAGTCTTATCCTGCCGGGTGAGAGCGAACCCTTGAATGACATCTACGAAATTAGGGAACGTCTGGAAAATCAAGTTGACATGATCATCGATTGTGGCAGCTGCGGGATTGAGGCGACTACCGTTGTGGATCTCGTCGAGGGGGGCGCAGAAGTGATTCGTACTGGCAAAGGCGATCCCAGTCCATTTCAGTGATATGTCTCCGCTAACGCGCCTTTCCCTGTGATCGAGCTCAGAAAAATAATCGTATTCGGCTAGGCCATCTGCGATAATGCGGCACTCAAAAATTTAACTAAAAAGTCTGGATTCAGTGGGAAGGGGATAGGGTTTGTTCACCGTTAATCAGCAGCAACGGGTTCTGTCGGGCATGCGACCAACAGGACGATTGCACCTTGGCCATTTGCACGGCGTCCTGAAGAACTGGATCAAGCTCCAGCACGAATACGAGTGTTTCTTCTTCGTTGCCGATTGGCACGCACTGACCACTCACTACAGTGATCCCCGCATTCTTGAAGAAAGCGTCTTTGACATGGTCATTGATTGGCTCGCTGTGGGTGTTGACCCGGACGAGGCGTCATTGTTTGTGCAATCTAGAGTGCCTCAGCATGCAGAACTGCATCTGCTGCTGTCCATGATTACCCCGCTGGGCTGGCTTGAACGCGTACCCAGCTATAAAGATCAGCAGGAAAAGCTGCGCGATAAAGATCTCGAAACTTACGGATTTCTGGGTTATCCCTTGCTGCAAAGCGCCGACATTCTTATTTACAAGGCCGGTCTGGTGCCCGTGGGGGCAGATCAAGTGGCCCATGTAGAGCTTACTCGTGAGGTGGCGCGTCGCTTCAACCACATGTACGGCCGCGAACCCAATTTTGAAGAGCTCGCTGAGGCCGCCGTGCGCAAGATGGGGAAATCGGCGTCTAAGCAGTTCGCCGCTATGCGTAAGGATTATCAGCAACAGGGTAATCAGGAAGCACTGGAAGCG
>JBBSPQ010000544.1:0-2606 GCA_038258585.1 Pseudomonadales bacterium | reverse complement strand
TTATCCAGACTGCAACGAACTGCCGATTGTGGACCCACGCGGAATGCTGACTCCTTTCTTTGACAGCTGGTCCCTCGATTGTTGGATCATGACGGCGAATGGTGCTTCTCTGCTGCCTTCCCGAACCAGTGACTGTGCGCAGGAACAACTAATGGCTGATGGTGTCGCCGTTCGTACCCGCACGGAACTCGCGAATATGACTCTGATGACAGAGGCAACAGTGACGCTCCGCGATGGAGTGCCGGTATGTACACTCGAGGTCAATGCCAATTGCAGTGAAGCTGCTTATCTGATCATCGCGCTGCGTCCGCTCAACCCTGAAGGGATCAGCTTTGTTCATAAATTGGTCTTATCGGAAGCCCGAACGAAGTGGACGGTTGATGACGACCAGACAGTTGAATTCTCCGAACCTATGCAAAAATTCCTGACCTCCGATTATGCCCAAGGTGATGTCTTCAGTCGGATAAGGGATACTCTTCAAAAAGACTCGCTTCCTCCCCTGAAAGACGAACTCGAAAAGATGTCCGCTGAGTGTGATATCGGCCTGCTTACCGGGGCGGCGATATTTCCTGTTGCCGCCAGTTTCGAAAAATCGCTGAAAGTAAGCCTGCCTCTGCCAACAAACACTGATGAGAAGCTCGTTGCGGGAGCCTGGCAGAGCGAGCTGAATCAAACCTGCAAACTGCAGTGCCCGGAACAACGGTATCAGGACATTTATGATGCTGCAGTGCGCTCGCTCATCTTGCACTCTCCTTGCGATGTCTATCCAGGCCCCTACACTTACAAGCGGTTTTGGTTCCGCGATGCGGCGTTCATCATTCACGCCATGCTCAGTGTTGGCATGACAGCCAGAGCCGAGCGCGCGCTGGCCCAGTTTCCTGCGCGCCAAATGGCCACCGGCTATTTTCGTTCTCAGGAAGGCGAGTGGGATGCGAATGGCGAAGTCTTGTGGATATTGCATCGATACGAGTTATTGACTGGTAAGAAGATTTCGTCTGACTGGGACAGCGCCATTGTCAAAGGCGCCAGATGGATCACTCGCAAACGTTTGTCGGTGGATTCGGATACGCCTCATGCCGGCTTGTTGCCTCCAGGTTTTAGCGCCGAGCATCTTGGTTTGAATGACTATTACTATTGGGATGACTTCTGGGGCGTCGCTGGCCTGCGTGCAGCTGCCATGTTGCTGCAGGATCGTGATCCTGTCGGCTCGAAAACCTGTCTAGATGATGCACTGGCGTTTGACGAGTCAATCAACAAGAGTCTGGCCACTTGTGCGGAACGTTTGCGCCGACCTGCCATGCCCGCATCACCTTATCGTCGTCTTGATGCCGGTGCAATCGGGTCTGTAGTCGTCGGTTATCCTTTGCAGGCCTGTGATCCCCGTGACCCGCGACTACTGGATCTCGTGGAATTTCTGTTAAACGACTGCTTTGTTGACGACGCCTTCTTTCAGGACATGATCCACTCTGGATTGAACGCCTATCTGACTCTCGAGGTTGCACAAGTACTGCTGCGTGCGGGCGATGCTCGTTATCTCACTCTGGTCGACAGTGTTGCGTCTCTCGCTACCTCGACCGGGCAATGGCCCGAAGCGATTCATCCTCGTACGAGGGGCGGTTGCATGGGCGACGGGCATCATGTTTGGGCGGCAGCGGAATGGGTTTTGATGATTCGAAATTTCTTTGTCAGAGAAGAAAAAGATCGGTTGATTCTATGTGCCGGTGTTCCAGAGCGTTGGCTCGCTGAAGCCGCACCAATCTCTTTTGGCCCTGCGCTTACAGAGTTTGGCAGCGTTTCAGTGACGCTAACAACTGTACTCAATGCGAATGGGCAGAGGGATGTACAGGTGCACTGGATTGCGGACTGGCATGAGCGTTATCGAGAAGTGCCTCCAGAAATTGAAATTGCATTGCCCGGATATAAATCCATTACAACAGAAGCAAATGGGAACAGTTACGTAATACTCGTTAAGGCTAGCGGTGACAGGGAGAGTACTGCGCTATGAATATCGTTTTGATTACCAATACTTTCACTCCTCATGTGGGAGGAGTGGCACGCTCGGTCGAGGCTTTTGCCAAAGCCTATCGCGAAAGAGGCCATAAGGTTCTTATTGTCGCGCCCGAGTTTGCTGATCTGCCGGAAAACGAAATCGATGTAATCAGAGTGCCTGCACTGCAGAACTTCAACGCCAGCGACTTCTCGGTGGCCCTTCCTGTGCCGATAGGCCTCAGCGATATAATTTATGAGTTTGATGCTGACATTATTCACTCTCAGCACCCGTTTCTTCTTGGCATGTCAGCGGTCAGGCTGGCTCGCTCGTTCAATCTTCCGCTAGTGTTCACTCACCACACACTCTACGAGCAATATTCGCATTATGTGCCTGGTGATTCCCCGATGATGCAGCAGTATGTCATTGAGTTGGGGACCTTGTACGCCAATATGGCGGATCAGGTTTTCTCTCCCAGTGAAAGTATTCGAGATATCCTGATTTCACGGCATGTAAAGACGCCAATCGAAGTGGTACCAACGGGTGTACAGGTCGATAAGTTCTGCACTGGCGATGCAAAAGGGTTTCGCAACAAATTAAGCATTCCAGAAGATGCCTT
>JBBSPQ010000543.1:0-2610 GCA_038258585.1 Pseudomonadales bacterium | reverse complement strand
AGTCACTGGCAACCAATTCCGATGGGAAAGCACTCAACACTATTCCGAGAACAAGCCCAAAAGCAATTTTTATCCTCAACATGCCTGAAACCCTTCTACTGAAAATCTGTGTTTTGCTTGTTTTACCCACGCCCCGAGTTCATGGGATATGCACTCTGTATCGGCCATACTTCGTACTTGCTGAATATCGGAACGATAAAGCGTTGCTCTTCGGCATATACAGAGATCGATATTTGTTTAAAATAGGCCGCACTCGATCAGGGCGCATGATGAAATGCTTCTGACAGATCAATCCACTTTCAACGCCTTGCGGGGCAATGAGTAATAAAATGGCGAATTTGCTGGCGATGATACCGGGCACAAGAACAGTTAATTTTCTTATTTTTCTGGCGTGTACCTCGATGATCCTGATCGCTCTTTATATGGAGCATGTCATGCTGCTGCAACCCTGCGGCCTATGTATCACTCAGAGGGTATTCGTAATTCTGACCGGTTTCGTCTGCCTCGCCTCTGCCATTCACAAACCTTCTGACAAGGGCCTGCGACTTTATGCTCTAGGCGCAGCCGCAATGTGCATCGCCGGCATGTATTTCGCCGGACGCCAGATCTGGCTCCAACACCTGCCGGAAGATCAGGTACCTGCCTGTGGCCCAGGCCTCAGCTATATCATGGAGAATTTCCCCCTGCTGGACATGCTGTCGTTCCTGCTCAAAGGTGATGGCAATTGCGCGGAAGTGAGCTGGCGCTTTATGGGCATATTCTCCATCGCCGAACTCTCAATGATAGGATTCATCTGCCTGCTGGCAATCTGCATTTTTCAAACTGTTCGCTCCAAATAAATGGCAGAGCCCTTAAAGTTCTACTCGCCGCAAGCGGCCCAACTTCTCTTCATGGCGCAGCAGATTCGCGCTCATGAGAGAGCTAGCCCACAGGAGCTGAATTCCGCCCAGGAGAAGCAGCTGTTTATGCTGCTGCTCCACGCTTGGCAATATTCACCATACTGGAAGGCTCAACTACAGTTCGTTGGGTTTGACCCATCGGCGCCCCAGATAGTCGCCTTTCAGAGACTACCCGCTTTAACCCGACAAACCCTGCAAAGTTCGCCAGCTAATCTTCGGGCGCGCTGGCCCGCACTGAAAGAAGACCGCATTCTGGTTGCAAATACTTCCGGATCTACCGGTGTGCCGGTGCGCGTCGAGAAGGATGCCGAAGTCTATTCTAATCTTTACTCAGCCATTTCATGGATCGAAGGTCTTTGGCACCACCGCGATCCAAGAAAACGTATTGCCTCATTAGGCATTGGTGTTAAAGATGGCAACTCCAAGTCTTGGGGTGGGCTGTATGAGTCGTTGGGCTTATTCGGACCCGGCGCTGCACGTTCACTGTCAACCGGAACACTGGAATCCCACTTGCACTGGCTGACCGAATTCAAACCGGATTACCTCAAGTGCAGTCCGAGCATTGCCGCGGACTTTGCTCTGCTCGCCCTTGATCGAGGCATCGCATTACCACTCGAACAAATCCTGTCCCAGTCCGAACGAGTAACGACGCGCCAGCGTGATCTGTGCCGGAAGGCTTTTGGTGCCACCATCGTGGATCGATATTCCTGCGAGGAAAGTGGCTGGATTGCGCTGCCTTGCCCCTCCCATCACAATCTTCACGTCCTCAGTGCCACTGTTCTGGTCGAGATTGTGGACGATGCTGGTAACCCCTGCCCGCCGGGAAAAATAGGCCGTGTCCTTATCACCAGCCTGCACAGCTTTGCCATGCCACTGATTCGCTACGAGATCGGGGATCTGGCTGAGTGGGGGCCAGCCTGCGGTTGCGGCATGACGCTGCCAGTAATCGGTCGCCTGTGGGGCCGGATCCGTCATCAACTGCAAATGCCTGACGGGTCACTCAAGGCAATGGCATTTCTGGGCGATGATCTAGGGAGAATTACCGCTATTCGTGAGTTCCGAATTCTGCAATATCGAACCAATGATCTGGAGATTCAGGTTCAGGCTGTGGATCAACTAAGCGATTTGGATCGACAGGCAATTCATGAAGTATTCGCCGAGAACGGTTTGGGTTCCTTGCCGTTACGCATCAGAGAGGTTGAAGCTATCGTTTGGGACATAGGCAGGAAACGGGAAGAGTTTCAGCGTCTGGATATTCCTTTTCCCGCCAATTGACACTTCCGACTGAAAACGCAATTCATCCTCTTCGCCAAGTAAAGAATTTCTCTGCCCACGGTAACAACCGCACCGGAATGCGGGCGCTGCGCCATGCATTAGCAGTGAATCGATTAGCTTCTGACAACGTCGGATAAATATGTGTGGTCGCCGCAATTTTTTTCAGACCGAGTCCATGAGTCATTGCCAAGACAAACTCGGTGATCAACTCACTCGCATGATAGCCAACAATTGTGGCACCAAGGATGCGATCTGAACCGGGAACTGTAAGCACTTTCACAAAACCGTGCGCTTCCTCATCGGCAATAGCGCGATCAAGATCGTCGATACCGTAACGGGTCAGTTCATATTCAATTTCCCGCTCTTTCGCTTCCTGTTCACTCAGACCAACCCGCGCCACCTCCGGATCAGTGAATGTCGCCCATGGCACAACTTT
>JBBSPQ010000542.1:0-2613 GCA_038258585.1 Pseudomonadales bacterium | reverse complement strand
GCGCACCGAAGCCCTGAGAGAGCATCAATTGACAGTCGAATCCTGCGACAACCGCGAACAAGATGTTCGCAGTTGGCTGCAAGAAAAAATTGACGCGGTGGATCGTAGTATTCGCAATCTAGCCGAGAAAATCATCAAAAGCATGGCCTCCTTCAAGGAGACGTTCAAGCTTGAAACAGCCGATATCGATGCCAGCCTCGAAGCGGCTTTTGAATACGAAAACCTCCTGACTCAATTAAACCGGGATGATCTCCCGCGTTTTGTCTCACGGTTTAAAGAATTGCTCAACGTCAACACCATCAACGAAATTGGCAACTTCAACGCCCAACTGGCGCGTGAGCGCGAAACCATCAAGGAGCGCATAGCTCACATCAACAAGTCTTTGGGCGAAATCGACTACAACGCAGGGCGCTATATCGTACTGGAATCACAGTCGAGCCCGGACGCTGAAATCCGGGATTTTCAGCAGGAATTGCGTGCCTGCACAGAAGGCGCGGATACCGGTACCGACGACACGCAATATTCCGAAGCCAAATTCCTGCAAGTCAAGGCCATTATCGACCGCTTCCGGGGTCGCGAAGGTCTGTCCGAACAAGATCGGCGCTGGACCGCCAAAGTCACAGACGTACGTAATTGGTTCCTGTTCGCCGCCAGCGAACGCTGGCGCGAGGACGACAGCGAGCACGAACACTACTCTGACTCCAGTGGCAAATCAGGTGGGCAGAAAGAGAAACTGGCCTACACGATTCTCGCTGCCAGCTTGGCGTATCAGTTCGGACTGGAGTGGGGTGCTGTGCGTTCGCGATCGTTCCGTTTCGTGGTGATCGACGAAGCCTTTGGTCGCGGCTCCGATGAATCTGCGCAGTACGGACTGAAATTGTTCCAACAGCTTAATCTGCAACTGCTCATAGTGACGCCGTTACAGAAAATCCACATCATTGAACCCTACGTTGCCAGTGTTGGTTTTGTACACAACGAGGGCGGGAGAGCTTCCAAGCTGCGTAATCTTTCTATAGAGGAATATCGAGCACAGAAGGCAACGATGATGGCGCAGGAATCAGCGCAGTGACTTGGACCCGATCGAAGGAATTGAAGGCGCAGCTTGTGCGTTTATGGGATCGCGGTGAGGTTCTTCGCGACGTGGTGACAGACAATGCACGCTTTCCTTTACGCCTGACGCTGAAGTCCCCCGGTTCAACTGACATAACTGATCGCTTTGGTGAAGTTCGCGCTTGGGCCGCCGAATTAGCGACGACCAATTCACTACGTCTCGAATGGCAGGAGGTTCGTCACCGCGTTCAAGGTGTGCAAAAAATGCCTTCGAGTGCCTGGGTCGAGACGTTGGAGGATGCACTAACCTGGTTGGGCAAACGCAGAGAATGGGATCGCTTTTCGGATATTGTTATCGCTACGCGGGATGTTCATCCCTCATTGCTGCCTTGGTTGGAGAAACGCCCCCTACTGGCGCTGGAGTTATTCGCCGAGTGGTCTCGGTTGCTCACTATAGTGACTTGGTTTATCGAGCATCCTCGCCCTGGCATCTATTTGCGTCAGGTAGATCTGCCGGGAGTACACAGCAAATTTATCGAAGCACATCGTAGTGTGCTGGCTGAGCTGCTTGATTTGGCGCTGGCCGCAGAAGTTGTGGAAGATGGCAACCGAGGGGTCAACAAATTTGCTGCTCGTTATGGTTTTCTGGAAAAGCCAGCACGCATTCGCTTTCGAGTGCTTGATCCGTCGATCTACGCAGTACCCGGTTCGGTATGTCCCGATGTCACCCTAGATGCCGAATCCTTCAGCCGCATGGAGCTTGCAGTGAGGCGCGTGTTCATCACTGAGAATGAAACCAACTTCCTGGCATTCCCGCAAGTTTGTGATGCCATTGTTATTTTTGGTGCCGGTTACGGTTGGGATGCACTGGCCCGTAGTCTTTGGTTGAATAGCCGCACAATCCATTACTGGGGCGACATCGATACACATGGTTTTGGAATTCTGAATCAGCTGCGTGGTTATTTCGGTCACGTTGATTCATTTTTGATGGACCGGGAAACACTCGATGCCCATACCGCAGTATGGGGTAGCGAGGAAAAGCCACTGCAGATCGATTTGCACAGACTGACTCTGGAAGAAAATGACCTCTACAATGATCTTCGTGATAATCGAATCCGCGCGGGGTTAAGGTTGGAACAGGAGCACATTGGTTTTCATTGGGTGGAAAGTCGTCTTATCGCATTGACGGATAAGGCATCGCAGAATGGCTAAGTCGCTTGTTGGCAACAGAACTCAAAGGAAACGTAACACGAACCCACCGACCAAAATGGTGTCCGGTTTTATTAGACCACTACACTAACAACTCGAGGCCAAACTGGATGGACGTCTGTTTGAATCATGGAGCGAAGGCGATGCCGAGCGCGCCTTCGAGATCGGCCGCGTGACCCAGTGGGAACCGCATCAGGCTTTTGCTTTCACCTGGCGCAACTCAAACTTTAACAATGACGAAATCACGCTGGTCGAAGTGAATTTTGAAGACTGCGGCGAGACCACGATGATCACCGTGATTCATTCCGGCTGGGCTGCTATCCGCGAAGATCATCCAGCGCGCCATGGACTAAG
>JBBSPQ010000541.1:0-2619 GCA_038258585.1 Pseudomonadales bacterium | reverse complement strand
GAGCCGGTGTAGCCCGATGGAATTTGATAGGTTATGCGGGTCAGAACTCCCTGCACTCGCTCTTCCCGGCCAGGAGTCACACGCCCATTGACGCGCTGCATTCTGCCCAGTGCCAAACGATAGTTAGTGTCGCCCATCTGACGGTAGTCACTTATGTGAGAACCAGGGAATCGCGCAATGTCACTGTAGTCGGCGGCGCCACTTACATCCGCCGAGCTCTGCCCCCAGACAGCGGGAGCAAACACCCACATCAGAATTGTCAGAGCCACGCACCGTTTCATCAGCATGTTGGCGGTCAGATATCCGTTGTGTCAGAGGGAGGAATGTCCGCTGGCGGGGTCTTCCTCACCACTGGTTTGCGAGGCGTTCGGACTGGTTTCGGGCTCGATTTTGCCGACTCTGCAGCAGCCTCGTTGGCCTCCGCCGCATAGGCCTCGACACTTGGCGTTGCAGTACCTGAGGCGGTCGCTGGCTCACTCGCCGGATAGGGAGAAAAAGGAAAGGGTTTCACGTCACTGTTATAGGTCAGAAACTCCAGAATCTGATGCACATAGGTACTCAGATCTTTGCCCAGAGCACGAAGGTTTTCATTATCAGAACCCGTGAGTACGCTGAACAGCGCTTGTGCGATAGTCAGCACCATCAGAACGAGGCTGACCACATACAGCACGATCGCCATCGCTACCATGAAGGCAATTCGAAACCAGTTCGAAGGCTGCTTGAGGTTTTCCACGATATCGTCAGACATGTTTACTCCTTGGGATTCAGTATTTTCTTATGATTGGCTTCGTACTCCACATCCAGAGCTTGTTCGCCCAACATCAGCGAGGCCACAATATTCTGGACCGAATTACCGTTGTAAATAATTTCATAGAGCCCATTCACCAGTGGCATATAGACCTTCAACTCGTCCGCTTTTTCTTTTACCAGCTTGAGAGTATTGACGCCTTCGGCGACCTGTCCCACCTCAACGACTGCCTCTTCAATGGAATGCCCCTGCCCCAGTGCCGCACCAATGCGAAAATTGCGACTCAGCGGAGACGAGCACGTCGCGACCAAATCGCCCACTCCTGACAAGCCCAGGAATGTCATTGGATCAGCGCCTAAACTTCGCCCAAAGCGAGCCATCTCAGTAAGACTGCGCGTGACCAGCATGCTATTGGTATTGTGGCCCATTCCCATGGCTGAGGCCAGACCAGCAATAATCGCATAGATATTCTTCAATGCGCCGCCAAGCTCCACTCCGAACATATCGTCGTTGGTGTAAACCCGGAAGTATTCGGATTTGAGGACTTGCTGCACCCGTTCCCGAACAGAGACATGTTCGCTGGCGATAACGGTTCCGGCCAGATCCTTCGCTGCTATTTCTTTTGCCAAATTTGGTCCACTCAACACACCGATACGAGCCTTTGGAGCTTCTTCTCGGAGAATTTCGCTCATCAACTTGAAAGTGCCGGCCTCGATTCCTTTGGTTGTGCTCACCAGAATGACATCGTCGTTCGCCCACGCCAGCATGTTTTTGACTACTGTGCGAAAGTAGGCGCTCGGTACTGCAACAAAAATCACCTCGCTGTTTTCAACAGCTTTCTGCATATCATGAAAAGCGACAACATTTTCATTCAATGAATAGCCTGGCAGGTAGTGGGGGTTTTCGTGTGTCTGGTTGACTTCATTCACCAACTCTTCATTGCGCATCCAGAAATTAACGCGATAACCGTTCTCCGCGATGATATTGGCGATAACCGTACCAAAACTCCCTCCTCCCAGTACTGTTACTGTATTCATCGACATGATCACAATCTCTCTTCTAATAATTAATGCGAATCTAATTAACGAGAATCGCCCTGCATAAGCGCAATCCGGTTGGACTGAAAAAATACCAGTGCGTCATACACCTTATTGGCGACAGCTTTCGGTGTCAGTGATGCACCAACAAACTGATCGTACTCACCAGCGACAGGCTCAATTGTTGACCAGCTCAGCCGACGCATGTCACGCATGCTGTTGCCGCTGAAGTTTGTCATCCAGTGTGACTCAATCACCTCTACAACACCATAAAGTGCCGGTGTGTCGAGATCCTCTATCACTCGTGCTGAAACAATACGCCCCTCCATCGTGACGGCGATGAGCAGATCGACAAAACCGTTGAAACCATCCGGGACAGTTGCCGGCACGAGCACGGCGATTACTTCATCCCCCTCTCGAGCGATATAAGCAAAGCGATCCCGTTGCAGCCCGAGCAAAGAAATGTTGACTACGTTAGTTTGCTCACCGTCTTTGCGAAGTAAGAAAGTATCCACCAGCATATCGTTATCGAACAGATCAGGCGTCATCAGTTTGAACAGGTTCTGTCTATCGAAATCCTTGCGCGCTTCCATCACATTTTCAGCGAGGGCGTTAAAGACAAAACTGCAGCCCAGCACGACAGCAGCAAGTGCGGCACCAGCACTCATTACTGATTTTAAAAATGATCTGTCAGACTGCATGATTTTCACAGGTTATACGTCGCGTCAGAACACCCGATTGAGGCCATCCAGCGCGGCAATACGATATGCCTCGGCCATCGTCGGGTAATTGAAAGTTGTGTTCAGGAAATACTTCATTGTGTTGGCCTTGCCT
>JBBSPQ010000540.1:0-2621 GCA_038258585.1 Pseudomonadales bacterium | reverse complement strand
TACCAGATCCCGCAGCCAATTCGGCTCAACCTGATAGTCGCTGTCGATCGCGGCGATGACTTCCGCATCGGCATGCGTACGTGCCAATGCATAATTCAATGCACCTGCCTTGAAACCTGACAACGACGCAACGTGGAAGAAACGAAAGCGAGCACCCAGCTTTTCGCAGTGTTCTTCAACCGGACGCCACACGTTTTCATCGCGCGTATTATTGTCGATTACGAGCACTTCAAAATCCGGATAATCCAGACGCGAGAGCGCATTCAGCGTCGCTATCATCATGTCCGCCGGCTCATTGTAGGCAGGCACATGAATAGAGACTTTTGGCACCTGTGACGTGTTCAATGGTGTCGGTTTGATCTCCCGACGACGCACGGTATACCAGTGCGCTTCCGCCCATTCGTGCGCTTCCGTCAGCAAAATGGTAATCACACCCAGCATTCCAATAATCAGAAGTATCCCTACAATAATGGATGTCACCGTCAGATATTGCTGAGAATAGTCATAAATAATCCAGACCAAAACAGTCGCCGTGCAAGATGCAACCAGCGCCATGAGGCCATGACCTTTGGTCTTCAGAGTTTTGCTGTTAGAGAAGAAGAAGCCGAGCATGATGATCGAACTCATGATAGAGATCACCGCCAGTACGCGCCAGTCAGGAACAAGCACCACTGGATCGGAGAACGAGAACTTGGGATTACGCATGACGTCATACACGCCCCAGTAAGCTCCCACGCCACCTTCGCTCTGTGCTTTCCAAGGCTGATCGAAGGCTTCCATCAGAAAATATTCGTAGTTTTCCTTTTCGGCACGATCCAGAAAACGGCGTAGAAACAAAGCTTCGTTGGCTTCGCTGGCGACGGCAGATTCGCGAGTACGGCCATCGGAAGGCCAGCCAACCTCCCCAATCAGAATTGGTTTGTCTGGAAATGCCTTATGCAACTGATCCATCTTGTCGGCAATGTAGTCCACCGCCACATCCACATGAATTCCTTCCCAATAAGGCAGCATATGCACTGTCAGGAAATCGACGTGCTCGGCAAGTTCGGGGTAACGCAGCCAGACGTGCCATGGCTCGGCAGTGCTGACGGGCTGAGTGACCTGCGACTTAACGCGATCCAGCATTACGCCCATTTCCTCAGCGTCAAACTCACCGCGCAACACGCTTTCGTTGCCGACCATCACACGTGTGACATTGGAATACGTGCTGGCCAGTGCGACGCCAGCCTGCATTTCCTGCTCGTTTGCCTCTTTCTCCAGACTCAGCCAGATACCGAGCGTAACGTCCAGATCGCTCTCGGCCGCAATGGCGGGAACATCCGCTAGCGTCCGCAAACTGGAGTAGGTACGAAGTGCTCTGGCATTACCTGCCAGCAATGCCACGTCTTCACGAATCTCTGCAGTAGAAGGCAACACATTAATAAGTGCGTCCTGCCCCTGCCGAAATGGGGAGAAGGCATAACCGCTGATCTCGTCGGGCCAAGGCACGACATCAGTCGGACGATTTATGAGCGCCCACAGGGAAAAAGTAACCACTGCGAACAACAGGGCAACTAACGAACTCGAAATACGCATAATGGAGTTTCAAAGATAGGAGATAGAGGGCAAGCGGCGCGCATAATAGGGTCGCGCCATGACGGCGTCAATAGCGTTTGAGAGAAATATATTTCTTGCATAAATGTTTGATCTGGCATGACTTTTCCCGGCATGTAAACAGTCGATTCCTGCACTGAAAACGCCCTACTTGCATTCTCTTGCGTCGGGTCGGAGCCCGTAGTTCTGTAATCTTCAGTCATATTTCAACGCCGGTTGTCAAAGAAACGACAAAGCCGCTCGCTGCCCTTCAATCAACTGCAGGAAACATAGCAATTCCGGTCCAGTTTTATACAGCTGAGCGGGGTGGTTAGCACTGGCATCCTATTCAACGAGCAATCAGAATGCCAAACATGTCTGTCCATGACCAGTATTGCAGTACAATCCTTCACTACCTGACGATTCAAACGTGAAATAACGCTCAAAACATGCCCTGTGAAGGAGGCGCGCAATGAGAAACATCATCAGTACCATGATATTGGCCACTTTGCTCAGCATTACAACGAGTGCCAGCGCGGATCTCGTGGAGGTTCAGTTGAGTGATTCGAGCTCGCTTTCGGTCTATCTGCTCTTCCCAGAGTCGGAAAGCACAGATCCATTGCCGCTAATGATCCTGATGCCGGGCGGCTCTGGCGAAAATGCAATCGCTTGGGACACTCAGGGTTGGTTGGGCACAGACATGGCTAAGCGCGGATTTGCCGTCGCTGTGCCTGTGTCACCGAATAACCGATCCTTTCGGGGCAGCAATAATCGTCTGGTGCCGCTGTTAATAGACGCCCTGCAAACAGACAGTCGCATTAGAGCAGGAAAGACAGTTCTGGCAGGGATTTCCAACGGCGGGATGTCAGCACTGGAAGTGGCTGTCACAGATCCGCAACGCTATCAGGCTATTCTCGCTATACCCGCTATAATTCCGCCGCGAACAGACCTCACTCCACTGGCGGGCATGCCGATCTATCTGCGCATCGGCGATCAGGATGAGATGGGTTGGATGAATCGTCTCGACGAGACTCGCACAGCGCTGGAAG
>JBBSPQ010000539.1:0-2626 GCA_038258585.1 Pseudomonadales bacterium | reverse complement strand
TAAACAACTGCAAAGCCGCCTCTTGCAGTGGCCATTTCACCAGATTCAAGAGCACGCCAAAACTAATCGCAAGCAAGAGAGAACGCATCAGAACAGCACGAATTTCTGATTCGTCACCAGCCCCCCTTGCTTGGGCCACGAATCCCGTTGTTCCCATCCTGAGAAACCCGAAACCCCAATACACGAAGCTGAAAATCAGTGCACCGAATGCGATTGCTCCCAGCTCCGACACTGCCCCTACTCGACCAATGACGGCGGTATCGGCCAAACCCAGCAGGGGGACGGCAGCATTAGCCAGAATGATAGGCCACGCCTTGCGTAGGATATCGAGGCGGGAAAGCGCTATGGGAGATGCGTCTAATGACATGAACGACACTTTAGTGGGAGGCAGTGCTCTCTGCCACAAGTATTTACTGGGTCACAGGCACGTATCCTCACACTCTGGGTCCGGTTGTCATGTCATGTGAAAGGTGTTTGAATCCGGGACAATCGTTATTCTTATGGAAAGGAATTCACATCACCATGAACGAGCTAATTCCACAGTGTCAGCACTGGCGTGCAGAACTCGACAGCGAACAGATTTTCTGGTTGTTTATTGATCGAAAAGGAGAATCTGTCAATGCGCTTTCCAGTGCCGTGTTGCTTGAGCTAGAACAGCTGGTGACATTTGCCGAGAAGAGCTCATTGCGCGGACTCGCGATTCTGTCAGACAAATCCTCTGGATTTATACTGGGTGCTGATGTAATAGAGTTTGGTAATAACACCGATGCGGCAGAAGTCACCCAATCCATAGAACAGGTTCATCAGATATTCAGCCGTTTGGAACGCTTACCCTTCACGACTGTGGCCGCCTTCGAGGGCTACTGCCTTGGTGGTGGATTGGAGTTAGCGCTCAGTTGTGCCTACCGGATCGCGCGCGACATTCCCGCAACCAAAATAGGGTTTCCCGAAATTCAACTCGGCATTTTCCCCGGTTTTGGGGGCTCCGCTCGCTCCGTCAGCAGAATCGGAGGACTGAAGGCTATGGAACTGATGCTGTCGACAAGACAGCTTAGCGCTCGACAAGCCCGCGCCATAGGACTTGTCGATGAGGTTATTGGACGCCATGAAGAACTTTACTGGGCAGCTCGCCGTGCAATTCTACGTAAGCGCAAGAGTCGAAAACCCGGATTTATCGCAAGGCTTTCCAACGCCGGCCCAGCCAGACGCCTGCTTGCAGCCCAGATGCGTAAGAAGACTGCTCAACGAGCCCGCAAGGATCACTATCCCGCTCCCTATAGCCTGATCGATACGTGGGAGGATTTTGGCGGCGATCGCGACGCGATGATGAAAGCAGAAGCGCGGGCCGTTGGCCAATTGATGGTGACTTCTCAGGCGGTGGGTCTTCGTCGCGTCTTCATGCTGATGGAGAGACTCAAGAAGGAAGGCAAAAACAATGAATTCCGTGCCAAAAGCGTCCATGTCGTGGGTGCTGGAGTAATGGGCGGAGACATTGCCGCCTGGTGCGTTCTGCGAGGGCTTGAGGTGAGCCTGCAGGACAGGGAAATGAAATATATCGAGCCAGCGTTGAAACGGGCCGAAGCGCTGTTTAGAAAGAAGCGCATGGACCCGGCAGCAGTAAAGGCGGCGATGGATCGATTGCGTCCGGATTTGGCTGGCGACCTCGTCTCGCAAGCCGACGTGGTCATTGAAGTCATCATTGAAAAACTGGAAGCCAAGCAGGAATTGCTCAGCACCCTCGAGCCGCGCCTGAAAGAAGGGGCTGTGCTCGCCACCAACACCTCTTCCATTCCGTTGGAAGAAATTGCGACTGCTTTAAAGGATCCGCAGCGATTGATAGGACTTCACTTTTTCAACCCTGTCGCCAAGATGCCGCTGGTCGAGGTCGTAGCGGGCGCTCAAAGTGATCCGGTGATGCTGGCAAAGGGCGCTGCTTTCTGCAACCAGATCAATCGCTTCCCTCTGACCGTGAAAAGCAGTCCCGGTTTCCTCGTCAATCGCGTGCTTGCCCCCTACATGCTCGAAGCACTCATTATTCATCATGAGGGTGTTCCCATTGAAGCGATTGATGCTGCCGCAGAAGATTTCGGCATGCCGATGGGGCCAGTCGAACTGGCAGACACCGTCGGGTTGGATGTCTGCATTATGGTGATGAAGACGTTAGGCGCAACGAAGGACCGGTCCTCCAATAAGGCAGCACTGCTTGCAACAGAACAAATTAAGCAATTGGTAGAGAAAGGTAATCTGGGGCGCAAATCAGGTCAGGGGTTTTACAGATGGGAAAAAGACAAGCCAGTTAAAAATACCGAGAAGGTTGCCGGTCACGATTTGCAGGCTATCAGTAAACGACTAATTGATGTCTATGTACAGGAATGCCGTGCAGCATTAAGCGATGGCATCGTTGCGGATGCAGATATGCTTGATGCAGGAATGGTGTTTGGTACCGGGTTCGCACCTTTTCGAGGTGGCCCTCTTTTCTATGCGGACAACCTTATGGCGGACACCGCGCCAGCAGAGAATCCAGGTTCGCAAATTTCATCGGCCACACAGTCGAGCACACCCCAGAAAGGAGAGCATTAAGATGTCACAGTTGAAGCGCGTCGCGATTATCGGTGGCACACGCATT
>JBBSPQ010000538.1:0-2629 GCA_038258585.1 Pseudomonadales bacterium | reverse complement strand
CGTCGTACTTTACACTGGCCGTGAATTATTGCCCTTCACGCAAGGCAGACATAAGTTCTATGCGTTGCCGGTGGGGCTTTTGTTGTAGTGGTTTGGGTATAGGAAGCATAAACGCCCCTTCCTCGAAAGTGCATAACGTGCAATCCTTCTTCCGGCTCAAGACTGAGCAGTTAATCAGTCTGCTGAAGTGAAACCTCTTGCATTTCGTCGTCGTCACTTAGGAATCAAGTTCCGGATGACGGTATTGGGGTATAAGTGGCGGGGTGTGAATAAATCAGTCAGGCAGCGGAATCCAATCAGTCTCTCCCGGCACCAGTTTAAAACCCTGAGCTTTCCACTCGGCGCCCGCCTGCTTCAGGCGATCGATACTGGACGATACAAAATTCCAGTGGATAAATCGCTCGCCTGGTAACGGTTCGCCTCCCAGAATTATGGCTCGACAATCGGTGTCGAACGCTTTTAATTCAACAGTACCGGCAACCACCAACATATGGTGTTCTTGCAATTGCTGACCATTCACGGTCGCAGAACCCTGCGCCATATAAACCGCCAGTTCATGACTATCGACTGATAAATCGTAGCTAGCCTTAGCTTTGAGGTGGACATCCACGAAAGTGGCCGGACTATGGGTCTTCACTGGTGACTGCTGACCGTTAGCCTGACCGATCAAAATGTGTGCGCGAGCACCCTCTTGAGAATGGACGGGAATTTCGGTGGCGGCATAGTGATGAAACGTTGGCTCCGTTTCCTCTGCCTCCAGTGGCAACGCCAGCCACGTTTGTAACCCCTGCACAGGGGTTTGCGATTCGCGGATGTCCGCCGGCATTCTCTCCGAATGCACGATTCCACTTCCAGCAGTCATAAGATTGACCGCGCCCGGTTCGATGCGCTGAACCACACCAAGACTGTCACGGTGCATCATGGCACCTTCAAACAGGTAGGTGACTGTTGCCAGCCCGATATGCGGATGTTGCCTCACATCACCTTCCGTTGTGCCCGCTGGGAATTTCGCTGGCCCCATATGATCAACAAAGATAAACGGCCCCACGCGCTGACGTTGTCGGGAAGGCAGCAATCTCTGTACGGGAAAACCAATGTCCTGAGTTCGTGGCGCTATCAAAATACTCATATTTATCCTCGTCTGTTCATTTGCACTCATTGAGATGCGCCGCATGAAAACGCAAGTGCTCCTCAATGAAGCTGGCAATATAGTAATAGCTGTGATCGTAACCGGGACGACTATGATATTGAAGAGGATAACCAACTTCTGCACAAGCCTGCTCCAGCAATTGCGGGCGTAGCTGCTCAACCAGAAACTGATCGGCACCACCCTGGTCGACAAGAAGGGGTAATTTCTTCCTGTGTTCGAGAATCAGTTCGCAGGCGTCGTATTCACGCCAGGTAGAAACATCGACGCCCAGATAATGTGTGAATGCTTTCTGCCCCCAAGGACATCGCATTGGTGCAACGATGGGTGCGAAAGCCGATATAGCGCAGTATCGGTCCGGATTTCGCAGTCCAATCATCAGTGCACCGTGTCCTCCCATGGAGTGGCCGGCGATGGATCTCGCTGAGCGGCTCACTGGTAGGGCGGACTCCACGAGTGCTGGCAACTCATGCACGATGTAATCATACATGCGGTAATGTTTACGCCATGGCTCCCGGGTTGCGTTGACGTAGAAACCTGCTCCAAGACCCAGATCCCACGCTTTATCGGGTGCATCGGCCACGTCATCGCCTCGGGGGCTGGTATCCGGCATAACAATCGCTATGCCTAACTTTGCAGCGACACGTTGAGCGCCTGCTTTATGCACAAAGTTCTCGTCTGTGCAGGTAAGTCCGGACAACCAATACAACACCGGCACCTTCTCCTTGCGCTGCCGTATCATAGTATCAGGGGGCAGATACACTGAAAATCTCATAGTGCAGGACAGTGCCCCTGAAGCATGCTCAAACCGCAGCTGTTCACCGCCAAACGATCTGGCGCTGGAAATTTTCTGCAAGGAAGACACCAAGGGAGTGTCATTAGAAGTATTTGCATTCGTCATTTTTTGCGTTCCTGATTCTCGGAGCCTCAAGTAGGCTAAGGGCTTCTTGGCCACTCGACGCACTACTTATGTCATACATGCTGGAAAGATGTTCTTTGACAATGTGAACGTTCAGGTACTCGTCGTCTATTACGAGAATCGTCCTGCGTTTATTTTCATGCATCAAGGCGGTGGGCGCAGAAAGCGGAATTCCTGCGGTGTCACTTCTGCGGTCCATAAACGGTTTCGGCGTCTGCGTCAGTAATTCCTGTAGCTGATCGTCTTCCTGTGCCGTTTTCTTCAAACAATAATTGTTGCCTGCGGAGACATTATTTTTCGTCGTCAACAAAAGTAGATCGAAATAGAAAGTCGATCCTTCGCCGGCACTGCTACGTAGAATGATTTCTGTGCCATGTAGCTCGATCAGTTTTTGTGAGATAGAAAGCCCCACCGCTATCCGTGCATTGATATCCATGACCTCAATCGATACCGTAACCCATCCGCGCTGAGTAAACTTGATGGCGTTGGAAACCAGATTGAAAAGAACTTGCTGCAACCGGTCTTCATCGCCAAGAACCAGGACCGGCTCAGTGGGATAGCTT
>JBBSPQ010000537.1:0-2646 GCA_038258585.1 Pseudomonadales bacterium | reverse complement strand
CGTCTGCGATCAAAACACCCTCACGCGGTTGGACAGTCTTTACTCGTCCATCGAATTGCACGTATGACTCACTATCTGATGCTTGCCGCTCTCGCCATTATGCTTGTCTCTGGACCTTTAATGGCATGGGCGCTGCTGTGGTCCCAACCTGCACATACTAGCATCGCGGAGACGGCCTACTGGTTTCATTCAAACGCTGCGATGACCCTAGCGATTGCCGTTGTTTTGCATATACTCGGCGCCCTTAAGCATCTGATGTTTCATGACGACGAGACCGTGGCACGGATGTTTGTGCCACGTAAAAGAACTGGGTTTTAGAATCCGCTAACCTGTTCCTACATACGGAATTAAACGTCCGCACAAAAGTACACTAGTCCACGTTGCCATGGACGCATAAGCAACAAACTTGGCGATTGGAGGGGAATCAGCATCCATTGCCCAAGCATGCATTCCGGGGTGTATTTTCCAGTAGTAAAAAGCCGCGTTCACACCCGCCAGCAATACTAGT
Organism: Pseudomonadales bacterium; assembly: GCA_038258585.1. GTDB lineage: Bacteria > Pseudomonadota > Gammaproteobacteria > Pseudomonadales > Pseudohongiellaceae > UBA5078. Next base: position 2,138 of record JBBSPQ010000537.1, on the reverse strand, counting down.
CCCATCTTGATCTGAAACCCTATATTGATCGCGTAGCGCATCGGATCACCATAGAAGAAGAGAATTCCGCTCGTTAGATTGATTGCAAATCCGATCAATACCGCTGGCAAGAGTTTGTGAATTGCAACGGGGCTTAAACTCTTCACAAAACCCGCCAGCCGCAGATCAATAATGATCAAACCTCCGAAGAGCAGAGAGAAGCCAATGAAATGACAGATTTCCAATACCGGCCACAACCAGAACGTGTCGGCTATCCAAAGATTCAGCGGGCTGTCGTCTACCATTAATGCCAAAGATTGCAACATGAGTATTCCTGGTCAGATATAGGCGATTAAACGGCCAGTGGTGATAGCCATCAGCCAGAATAACAACGAAAGGGCTGCAATAATTTTGGTGGATTGACGAATGGATGGATCGCTTCCCGCCCCCGTCAGTTCACCGCGTAAGCGGGTTTGTATGATTCCTGCCAGAATCATGCCGACGGCGATGCAGCTGATTTTGATCAGGAATGCGATGTTATTGACGAACAGCACAGCCTGCGAGGTAAACAGGAGAGTTCCGGAAATCGCGTTGACGACGAACCCCGCCCAGCCAAATTTACTCAATGGCAAAAAGGCCGCTGGATCAAGCGCGCGAAACATGCCAAGCAGGCGCATCTCGCGCATCGAGAAAATTCCGACAACGATGGCAAGACCAATAACGTGGAGACATAAAAGGAATGGATAGCCCCATGAAGACTCGGCTACCCAAAGTGCGACAGGGGTATTTTCAAGCCAACTGAACATCTACTCATCCCTTCTCTTATTGTTATTATTGCGAATAATCTTGACTGTATTTAGGGGGCTGAACGCTAGCAATTGGATCCTTAGTATGGCTCAGATTAGAGCGTACAAACACCACTCGACACGGAAATATTCGTTCAAATAAAAAGGGCGGCGACAAGCTGTGATTACTTGCCGATTACATTTTTCAAATTGAAGCAGAACCGACTCAGATAATGCAGGAAATATTACGATTGTTGCAATTTATTTTGTTGGCAGGCATGGACTTTTGACAGGACTTTGGGGAGCGCTCAATGACTGATCTCACGACATTAGCCGGATGTTTTCGCCATGAAAGTTAATGGGACAGCAGTGGGGTAACTTGTTATAATTCGGCCAAAATTCACAAGGTAGGCCTTGGATGACAATGTCTTTTGCAGTCTCAGAATGGATCGGTTGGTGAACGCTTGGCTCTTCAGCGGATCAAGCCTTCTTGCCCACTCGGTTATCTCTCCTGCACTTGATGCTTCAATGTTGAGGCGAAGGTTGAATTTGACGGGTCCAGCTTGCGCAAGCGCAATTCTTCACTGCTCTTGAATTCATTGAATTTCTGCCATCAAATCAAAAGATGTTTGTTACAAACCACAATGGTAGCCGTTGGAACATTTTTAAATCCTGATCACTATGAACCTACTAGCGCGAATCAAATACTTGTGGCGACTATTTGCCACCGCCTTGGCATTTGGCGTCTTTGGTGTAGGGGGTGTAGTGATTCCTCTGATCTCGACTCCAGTGATTTATTTGTGGCCTGGCAGTCCGGAGCAGGCGCGTATACGTGCTCGCCGACTCGTGCATTGGTTGTTCAAGGGATTTATCCACATGGCGCGTCTGCTTGGTCTGCTTACCTGGAAAATAGAAGGATTAGAAAAACTCAATCGCAAAGGTTTGCTTGTACTGGCCAATCATCCGACATTGCTTGACGTGGTGTTTCTGATGGCATTTCTCCCTGACGCCAATTGCATTGTCAAAAGCAGGTTGCTGGCAAATCCAGCGATGCGAGGTCTTATGGCCCAGGCTGGTTATATTCCCAATGACGAAGGCAACAAATTACTGGACGGCGCCTATGCATCTATAAAAAGCGGTAGTGTCTTGGTGATTTTTCCAGAAGGAACGCGCACACGCCAAGGAGAAGAGCAGGAGCTAAAATTTCAGCGCGGCGCCGCGAATGTGGCAATACGCTGTCATGTTGATGTGACGCCGGTAGTTATAGACTGTACGCCTCCGACTTTGAGCAAATCGCATAAGTGGTATCATATCCCGCCTCGGCCTTTTGAGATGTCTTTTTACGTTAAGGATGATATTTGCATTGCCCCCTTT
>JBBSPQ010000536.1:0-2647 GCA_038258585.1 Pseudomonadales bacterium | reverse complement strand
TGCTGTATCAGTACGATCGATACCATCTTTGGCACGTCCTTCGCGCTGCGCAATCCAAACATTCTGGCCATTGTCGACGCAGTAGTGGATGTAGTCGGAAAGCAGTTTCGACGACTTCAACAGCTCCCGTCCCTTAAGCGAACGACGCACAATGAAACTCTTGTTAAGCCGCATCAGATCCGTCACAAACGGCCGCTTTAGCAGATTGTCGCCAATGGCGATCTGCACAGTGTCAAAGTTGGCGTGATAGAGCATGTAGTTGACGAAAGCAGGGTCCATCGCGATGTCACGATGATTGCTGATAAAAAGATAGGATTTATCGCGAGAAAGATTTTCCAGTCCAGAATGGGTCAACTGCGACGTGGTCTTCTCTATCATCTGGTCCATGTAGACCGCGATGATACTTTGCATGCTCTTGATGTCGTTGACATGTTTGAGCTGTGTCATCAGTTTGCGTTTGGCCAACAAACAAACAAGGCCAGGAAACAATTTATAGAACCTGGGAAAACTAAAGCCGGCGATGCTGCGAATGAATTCAGGGTTGGCGAGCAGTGAATCAATCACCGGACGTACTTCGTCATCTCGATAAGGTCTAATGTCCTGAAATTGATCCATAGTGCCAAATGTTCTCTGGTTTGCCGCAGGGCAATTTGGGGCGCGATTCTACCGGCTTTGCCCAGCGACAGCAAACCAGCCACACGCTCACGAACGTTCGGAAAACTGCAAAGTGGCAAGATTGGCGTACAGCGGACTGCTCACCAGCAATTCCTGATGCGAGCCTTGCGCCACCACCTGTCCTGCGTCCATGACCACAATGGAATCAACATTTTTCACCGTGGCCAAACGGTGAGCAATGATGATGGTGGTGCGATTCTGCATGAGCGCATCAAGCGCCATCTGCACCTTGCGCTCGCTCTCAGCATCCAGTGCGCTAGTAGCCTCGTCAAGTAACAGAATTTCAGCGTTCTTGAGAATTGCACGGGCGATAGCAATGCGTTGTTTCTGTCCACCGGAAAGACGGATACCTGCCTCGCCCAGAAAGCTGTCGTAACCCTCTGGCAACTCCTCTATAAAATCACTGGCAAATGCGGCCTTCGCCGCCGCCGCCACTTCCTCGTCAGTTGCATCTGGTCGGCCGTAGCGAATGTTTTCCCGTACATTGCCAGTAAACATCGCGGGCTGCTGAGACACGATGGCCATGTGACTGCGCAATTCCAGCAAATCCAATTGTCTGATATCCACGCCGTCAATGCTGACCTGACCCTGTTGCGGATCGTAAAAGCGCAATAGCAAATCAAAGAGAGTGGATTTACCCGCCCCCGAAGGCCCGACCAAGGCCACGCTACTGCCCGGCCGCACGTGCAGAGAGAGTCCATCGATCGCAGCCGTATTGGGTCGAGAAGGATAGAAGAAACGCAGTTGCTCCAACACAATCTCGCCTGCAAATGGTGTCGCTAAAGGAACCGGAGCGACGGGCGAAACAATATCGCTGGGCGCGTGCAGCAATTCCATCAACCGTTCGGTAGCCCCGGCGGCACGTTGCAGATCGCCAATCACCTGACTGATGGAGCCCACGGCTGAAGCAACAATGACGGCGTAAACGACAAAGGCAGTCAACTCACCCGCAGACATGCGCCCATTAATGACGTCCTGCCCACCCGACCAGATCATGGCAGCAACGGCTGCAAAGACCAGAGTAATAACGATAGTGATCAGAAAAGCGCGCGAACGAATCCGCGCTAGCGCAACCCGAAAGGCGTCTTCCACATGGGTCGCAAAGATCTGTTCGTCGGCGGCTTGATGATTGTAGGCCTGCACAGTTTTGATGTGTTGAATGCTCTCGCCCACGTAGGCACCGACATTGGCAATCTGGTCTTGACTGCTGCGCGACAAATGCCGCACCTTGCGCCCGAAAATCATAATTGGACCAATCACCAACGGGATGCAGGTGAGAACAATGCTGGTCAGCTTGGGGTTGGTGATAAACAGAAACACCACGCCACCGAGCATCATCAGCAGATTGCGCAGGGCAACAGAGACGGAGGAACCGATCACCGTCTGCAACAAGGTGGTATCAGTCGTAATCCGAGACTGAATTTCGCCGCTGAGATTCTCTTCGTAGTAGCCGGGATGCAGGGTTAGCAAGTGCCGATACACGGCAGTGCGGATGTCCGCCGTAACGCGCTCGCCGAGCCAGGAAACGCAGTAAAACCGAGCAAAAGTGCCAACGGCCTGAAGCACCGCCACAACCATGAAGCCAGCAATGGCCAGGCCCAGGCTCTGGCTGGAGCCAGCGACAAAACCGGAATCAACAATAACTCGCACAAATTGCACGAGCACAAGAGATATAGCGGCAGTAAATATCAAGGCCAGGGTCGCAAAGGCCATCTGCATTCTGTAAGGCCGCATGAACGAAAACGCTTTGCCAAGGCTGGAAATGGCAGAAACATTCGGCTTCTTGTCAGTACTCATTTTGATCGGCTCCTCTTTGATAACTCTTTCCTTAGTGCTTCGAATGCCGAGCATCGATCAGAGGCCTGCCAGTCTGGACACGCCCGTAAACCCCACCAAGGGGGGCTCAATCGCGCCATCCATGGCGCTCAAAGGTCCAGACTGGCAGGCCTCTGATCGCCGCGCTACCTTTAGT
>JBBSPQ010000535.1:0-2663 GCA_038258585.1 Pseudomonadales bacterium | reverse complement strand
GGTATGCAACTTGACCGTGGTTACCTGAGCCCCTATTTCGTCACAAATTCCGAACGCATGGAAGCTGTGATCGAAGATCCGTATATCCTGATCACCGACAAGAAGATCAGCAGCGCGCAGGACATCGTCCCGACACTCGAGAAGCTGGTCCAGATTGGCAAGCGCGAGATTGTTGTCATTGCCGAAGATGTAGACGGCGAAGCCTTGGCGACCCTCGTGTTGAACAAGCTGCGCGGCATGGTCAATGCCCTGGCCATCAAGGCCCCTGGCTTTGGTGACCGCCGCAAGGCCATGTTGGAAGATATCGCTATCCTTACCGGCGGTTCGGTCATCACCGAAACTCTGGGCCGCAAGTTGGATAGCGTGATGCTTGAGGATTTGGGCCGTGCCTCCAAGCTCGTCAGCACCAAAGATTCCACCACGATTATCGGTGGTTCGGGTACAGGTGATGGCATCAAGAGCCGCATTTCCCAGATTCGTGCCGAGACTGAAGCCAGCACCAGCGATTACGACCGCGAGAAACTACAAGAGCGTCTCGCCAAGTTGGCCGGTGGCGTTGCCATCGTGCGCGTCGGTGCGGCGACCGAGACCGAGTTGAAGGAAAAGAAGCATCGCGTTGAGGATGCCTTGAGCGCCACACGCGCCGCGGTTGAAGAAGGTATTGTCCCTGGTGGTGGCGTAGCGCTCATCAATGCCATTCCGTCATTGGACAGTGTGAAAATGGACGGCGATGCTGCCACTGGCGTACGCATTCTGCGTCGCGCTCTGGAGGAACCGATGCGGATCATTGCTGCCAATGCCGGTCTTGATGGCCCTGTGGTCATCGACCGTGTGCGTGCGTTACATGCTGAAGGCAAGATGAACATCGGCTACGATGTGCTTGCCAACCAGTATGTTGACATGCTAGAAGCAGGCATCATCGACCCCGCCAAGGTCACGCGCAGTGCCGTGGAGAATGCTTGTTCAATCGCTGCCATGATTCTTACTACATCCGCACTAGTCACCGATATTCCCGAAGCCGAACATGCGACAGCTGGTGGCGGCGACATGGGTGGCATGGGCGGGATGATGTAATTCTGACCTGGACTTCAGGTCAGCTGACAATCCAATGGGGGTGGCGCAGTGCGTCATTCCTGTTGATTGGAGGAATTAGTTATGTGTGGACTTTATTGCTTAGAGGGCTTCACAAAGTAATCGATGTGATGAAACGAATATTGCAGTACGAACTTGATTTACAAAGCTTGAACGGGACGATAGAGGATAGCCACTTCGAGATGAAGTTGAGAGACAAAATCGCCGATAGTTTATCTTGGTTATGGGAGTGGCAGCATGCTCTGTATCACTTGTATTCAGAGGGTATCCTGAAGACACTCGTTAATGGCTCGTCACGTACCTGTGCCGTCCCAGCACTAGCCTATATACGTGTAGAAGACATCACCTATCGAGGGTATACTGGCAGATAGATCGCTTGAAGTCCGTTGCAGTCTACTGATAATCATCAAGGGGATCAATCATGAGTAAGGGTCAGAACAAGAAAAAAGATGATAAGAAAAAACCAGAGAAATCTTTAAAGGAAAAGAAGCAGGCGAAAAGAGACAAAAAAGACAATAAGGATAAACCTGGAACAATCCCTGCATAATGGCCACACTGTAATCCGCTTGACCGCCATTCCAGCGAATGATGTTTCGGAGGTCGCCAGATAGCGTCTCGTCGGCTACACAGTCAGCAGGGCCTCCGCCCCTACTACGAATAATCATAGATGAGAAATGAACCACGAATGCGAAGTGCTTTTCATGAATATGCTGGGGCTGAGTAGCGCGTTGATTTGTTACAGCCCCCTCAGCGGTGTATAGCACGCCATCATGCTTGACGCACCTTGTTTTTGCGTCAAGCATTTTATATCCTAATGCCATAGGACGCTACGGTAAGTATGAATGACGTATTTGGGCGGAGACGGTTGTCGATTACCCGCCACCAGGCAGCTAGGGGGCCAACTGCGCCTGACTGTGCCTGAATGGAGGGCTGCATCTCCACGTTCAATCGTGTCCAGTTGCGTGGCAGGATTGGGCGAAGCAGACATTCTACGCTGCGTGGATCGGCGCGTAAGCCAAGATGGGCAGCCTTTAGCACCGACTCTTTCGCACTCCAGGTTGCCGTTGTGAGCATTGCGCGCAGCACTGATGGCGCTGCGTTGATGCGAGCCCGTTCGGCGGAAGTAAAGAATTCCTGGGTAAAGCCATCCTGGCGCGTCTCCACTAACTCAATATCTGCCCCTATGCGCATTTGTCCTGTCTCATTCGCAGATAGCGCGCAAAAGGCGTAGCCATTGTTATGGCTGATGGAGAGAGCAAGCGGAATGCGACCATCGGTTGGTGCGGCGCGCAGGGCTGGATGTTGGCTGGTGACGTAGGGTGAGCCACTTGGCTCATACTCGATTGTAAAGCTGTTGAGTGCAGGACAAAAGCCGTCTGTCGCTGCAATATGCATTTGCACCAGCCGTTTGGCCGTCCACCGCCCCAAAAGCCAGTCGCGTCGGCGGCGCGGGCTGAGATAGCCATGATATTGACCCAACTCTGCCACTGTGAGTAGCCCTGCTGGTGGGCGACCTGCACTAAGGTCGGGATGATTTACGGTGGTTTGGATGAGCCAACGAATCATAGTAG
>JBBSPQ010000534.1:0-2664 GCA_038258585.1 Pseudomonadales bacterium | reverse complement strand
TACCACTAGATTTTGATCCGAATGACTTGGAGCGGGTTTTGAGTGCCGTGGAACAAGGCCCTGCGACTGATTTCTCCTCCATGGTCCCGGCTTTGAGTGCGGAAGGACTTCCGACAGACTTCACTTGGATTCGTGGCCGCTATACCAACTACGGTGGTGGCAGAAATCGTCGGGGTGGGTATGGCGGTAGAGGTGGTTGGTGGGACACTGATTATCCGGATGCCGAGTCTAATTTTTTGCGAGGTGTGCAGCGTTACACCAATATTGATACGAATAGTAAGAGTTATGAGTGGTTGGATCTGACTGACCCAAGATTGTTTGAGCACACGTTTCTGTATATGAATATGAAACGTGTACCGATAGGATCGCTTTACAGCGGGCCTAATTTCAGTCTTCAGGAAATTGAAGCATTGCGCGAGTTCATGTTCCGTGGTGGCTTTGTGTTACTTGACGATTTTTGGGGCGACGCGCATCTGGAAGATTTTCAGAACGAGATGGTAAAACTGTTTCCCGATCGTGAGCTGGTCAAACTGGACACGCAGCATGAAGTGTTTCACACTTTTTTTGATGTCGAAGAAATTGTCCAGGTGCCAGGTCGAGCAGTGACATGGGATTTCAACGGCTGGTTTTCACTGGATGATCCGAATTACCCACCTGCGGTTTATGCCATTCTCGACGATGACGGCCGTGTTATGCTGGCAGCGAACTTTAATGCCGATCTGGGTGACGGCTGGGAACATACGTTCCTTGAGGCGTACCCGACCCGCTACACGAATGAGGCATACAAGATCGCCATCAATTATTTGATTTATGCGTTTACGCACTGACTTAGATTGGAAGCGCAGAATCGAAATCAGAAATTAATAAAGAAGAAATTAATAAAGCAACAATTAATAAAGCAACAACACAGGACTTACCCATGTCAGAAATAGAAAATATAGAAGCGGAAACTGTCGCAGGGCTGGAGAGCCAAGATGATCTGGCGCTGGTCAGGAAGATGCAGGACGGCCGGGATCAGATTATCACTGAAATCAGAAAGGTGATCATTGGACAGGAAGCCGTCATTGACGAGTTGCTGATCGCCCTGTTTGCTGGTGGTCACTGTCTGGTGACCGGGGTCCCCGGACTGGCGAAGACTCTGCTGATCAAAACTGTTGCGGATATTCTGCAGGTAAATTTCAGCCGAATTCAGTTTACTCCGGATTTGATGCCTGCTGACGTGGTGGGTTCCGAGATCGTCGAAGAAAAAGATGGCCAGCGCAAACTCAAGTTTGTGAAGGGTCCGATTTTCACGAATATTCTGTTGGCTGACGAGATCAACCGAACCCCCCCCAAGACGCAATCTTCCCTGCTGGAAGCGATGGAAGAGCGCCAAGTCACTGCGGCTGGCGTCACCCACAAGATGGCGCGCCCTTTCTTCGTACTCGCAACGCAGAATCCAATCGAACTGGAAGGAACCTACCCGTTGCCAGAAGCGCAGCTGGACCGTTTCATGTTCAAGATTGAACTCGGTTATCTGTCCGAGGACGACGAAGTCACGGTAGTTGGCAACACCACGCAGATTGTCGACAACACCGTCGCACATCCATTGAGTGGCGACGACATTCTCGAGTTCCAGCGTATCGCCAGACAGGTTCCTGCCGCGCAGGCCGTAATTCGCTATGCCGTCAGATTGGTACACGCATCGCGCCCTGGTAGCGCGCTGGCACCAGATTTCATTAACGATTGGGTGGCATGGGGCGCAGGTATTCGAGCTTCGCAAAATCTGGTGTTGGCCGGCAAGGTCAGAGCGCTGCTACGTGGTCGCTACAACGTTTCTTACGGTGATATCAAAGCGTTGGCACCGGCAGTAATGCGGCACCGTGTGCTACTGAATTTCCATGCCGAGGCTGAGCGAGTGACGACGGATGATGTGGTCAAACGCCTCATCGAAACCGTGCCCGAACCAACAGCTGACATGTAACAACAGTAAAAGCGAAGTAAAAGACAATGGCGGCAAATACCAATTTCATCGACCCCACCGTGCTGGCGAGTCTCGACAATCTCGAGCTGCGTGCACGCGTTGTCGTCGAAGGATTTCTTAACGGTCTGCACAAGAGTCCACATCGCGGATTCAGCGTGGAGTTTACCGATTATCGCCACTATCACCGTGGCGACGATATGCGTCACGTCGATTGGAAGTTGTATGCCCGCAGCGACAAGTTTTACATCAAACAGTACGAAGATGAGACCAATGTGCGTTGCTACATCGTGTTGGATGCGAGTGCTTCGATGGCGTATTCGTCGGGCGGAATGAGCAAGCTCGAATACGCTCGCACGCTCGCCTCCGCGCTAGCCTACTTCATTATGAAACAGCGCGACGCCGTCGGATTGATTACCTTCGATGACAAAGTGAAGGATTACCTTCCGGCACTGTGCCGACAGCCCCATCTGATTCGGATCCTGCGCGTTCTGGCCGAATTACAGCCGGGCTCCACCACTGACGTAGTGCGACCTCTGTCAGATCTCGCCAGCAACCTCACGCGCAAGAGTCTGGTGATTCTCATCAGCGACATGTTGGACGATGAGGCGCGCGTCATCAAAACGCTGCAACGTCTGCGCTCCATGGGTAACGATGTAATCGTGTTTCAAGTGATGGATGATGCGGAATTGAATTTCACTTTC
>JBBSPQ010000533.1:0-2665 GCA_038258585.1 Pseudomonadales bacterium | reverse complement strand
CGGTCGAAGGTGCCCATGCGTCCCTCGGGATGAGATCTCTCTTCAGCCTCGCCATGTTCTACAAATTCTTCCCACCAGTCGATGGACTCAGGCTTACGCCCCAGCACCATCTGTATCATGCCCTTGGGGTCCACCTTGACCACCGTGTTGGAGCCTTCGTCAATAACCCAGACATTCTGCTCAGGATCGACGCGCACACCGTGAGCAAACGACTCACCATAGGAATCGGGAATCCATTCCTTCACGAACTTCAGCTTCTTGTCGAATTCGAACAGCTTGGCGCCGTTGCCACCCCGAGAAGAACCACCCCAGCCGGTGCGCGTATAGACGAACAGATGTCCAGCATTGTTCAGCGCCACACCTTCGGTCTCACCAATGGTATGACCGGGGATGCTCAACGGCAGAATTTCTTCTTTGATAGTAAGCTGCGGGGTGTTCGCCTCAATCGCCAACTGTGCCGCGTTGCCACCCTGTGCCAGCACTTGCGTCGAGCCAGCAAGCAGCAGCAGACCAAATACACCGATGGATCTTTTCATCTAGCTTCTCCTTTATTATTGTTGCGTGGAAATGGACGTGAATAATTCGGGACTACAATGTACTCCCTCTTATGCGGTTTGACCTCCTCCGTTTTTGCTTTTTTTGTAGTAAATTGTTGCTCTGCATGCTGGCATTCTTCACGAATACTTTCTTTTGGACGAAAAGATATTTTCATATAGCCGAAGAAATACTTTCAATTGGCCGAAGTCTTATCTATGCTTGCCCCAAGACAAATAACCGCAAATCAACAGAATCTCCTTATGTATCCAAGATTCTCAGAACCCAATCTGCGAGAAGCCCTGCAGGATACACCGGTAGTGCTAATCCACGGCTCCAGACAGTGTGGTAAAACTACGCTTGCTCAGTCAGTAGGGAGTGATCTCGGTTACCCCTATATCACCTTTGACGATAGCAACCAGTTACAAGCAGCCAAAACCGACCCCATGGGATTTGTCCAAAATTTGCCCGAAAAAGTAATTCTCGATGAAATCCAGCGCACTCCAGATCTGTTTTTAGCAATCAAAGCCAGCGTAGATCAAAACAGAAAACCCGGAAGGTTCCTGCTGACAGGATCAGCCAATATATTGCTGTTACCGCAACTTGCAGACTCACTTGCAGGTCGCATGGAAATAATGCAGCTACGCCCCCTTGCTCAGAGTGAGATAGCGGGTCATTTACCGAATTTTCTAACACAGGTGTTTAGTGCTGACTTCGGGGAAAACCTTAAAAAAGAGGGTTATACCCACTTGGGAGAATCTCTTGCAGATATCATCTGCAGGGGAGGTTATCCCTCTGCTATCACTCGCGACAACACAAAACGGCGTAATAGCTGGTATCGCGATTTCATTATTACTCTCATCCAGCGTGATGTGCAGAACATTGCCAGTATCCGCAATCTGGACACGTTGCCAAAACTACTTGCTTTGGCGGCTTCTCAGACCGGACGCCTATTCGTTGCCACTGAACTTGGAGCCCCATTTTCGCTAAGCATCCCCACCATCCGGGAATACCTGACCTTACTAGAGCAATTATTCCTCATCGAACAGCTTCAGCCTTGGCACACTAACCGACTGAGTAGACTCATTAAAACTCCCAAGCTGCATATGACTGATACTGGACTGGCCTGTGCTCTTCTCGGTGTCAACAGTCAGACACTTTGGGCAGACAAATCTTTACTGGGCCAATTACTGGAAACCTTCATTTATCAAGAGCTGCGAAAGCACGCGAGCTGGCGCGATGAAAATCTTGCCTTCTATCATTTTCGTAACAAAGATAAAGTAGAAGTGGACATCATTATCGAGCAAGGTAGGCAACTCGCCGGCATTGAAATAAAAGCCTCCGCCACCGTGAAAAAGGACGACTTCAAATCCCTGAATAAACTAAAAGAAGCATTCGGCGAAAAGTTCGCGTCAGGCATAGTTTTCTACGATGGAGAACATATCTTGCCATTCGGTGACAGATTGTACGCCGCGCCCATTTCATTGTTGACCACAGGGAATCTGACCTCTGCGAAAAAACCTGCGGGCTAACTATCCTCCAATTATTCAATCTTAGGCCCACCTACCTCCTGCCCAAACTGATAAATCATCAACCGATCCACAACCGAATTATCATCCTCAAAAAACTCAACCTGCGCGTCCGCCCCAACCACGCTGAACCGAGATTCAGTAATCGGTACCAAATCTGTCGAAGGCTGTCCCGTTATCTGTTGAACCAGTTTGCCCTCTTCCATGTAGACTCGTAGCTCAAGCCCAGGCATCGGCTCATAAGTTCCTACGTATCGATCCAATATGGTTTCGCTTACCTGTATTGTTGACAAGGCGTCGGCGAAATCAATACCCATCTCAGTAAGCCTAGCTGGAGCAATACTGTCAGTTGGATTGTATTTCAATGACAGCCGGTAGAATTCTTCTGCTCGCGCTTTGTCACCGATTTCGTTAAACCTGCGACCCAACAAGTTAAGAAAGTAAGATGGCGGATTTCCTTCAAATTTCTCGGTCAACAAAACGGCAGCCTCATCATATCGATTGAGCGCAATCAGTTGGTCGACAAGTGACAGGATCATCAATGGCGGAACACCTCTTTCGTAGTTGAATCTGCGCCCGCCATCTACATAAGAAGATTGAAT
>JBBSPQ010000532.1:0-2692 GCA_038258585.1 Pseudomonadales bacterium | reverse complement strand
GTGGTGTAGCGGTTAACATATTGCCCTGTCAAGGCAAAGATCGCGGGTTCGAACCCCGTCATCCCCGTCCTGGGCACAAGCGGAAACTTCACTGCTTGTGCCTTTTTTTATCCCTTGTGTCACCCCGTGTATGATCTCCTTCGGCGCGTACTTGCCTTCATCCAGAATAATACTGAAATCACCATAGAGCGTGATAGCGATCACCTTCTGGTCGTAAACAAACACCCGATCCACAATCTTCGCCAACAACTGCTTGCGTGCTTCTTCTGGCTGATCGACCGTCTCGCACTTCTGCCAATAGGTACTGAAGTGCTTGATGAGATCAGCCGCCTCCATCAGTTCATCGTAATCGACTGGACGAAGCGAGTCCATCTCGCGCCGAAGCTGATTGAGCTTAGCCGTATATTCATCGGGCGACAGAAATCCTTGTTCCCAACTGAAGTTAATGCGCTCGACAACGGCTTTTAGTTCTTCGATGCGTGCGAGTGCGTCCGCGTGCTCGATCTTACTCTGCACCGCCCTTTCCACTCGCTCTCGAAAACCTGTGGGTATGCGCAGATGGCTTAATTCCTGGACGACCTGCTCATTGAGCGCATCTTCTTTGACATAGGGTTGACCGCAGTCGTTGTAACCCCGATCCCGGCACAGGCAGCGGTATTTTGCGACTTGATCGTGTTCGTTCCAGCCAGGGCGCATTTTGCCATAGCGCTCATCCGTGAGGTCAGCAGGCTTAATCGCGACACAGCGAGCGCAGTACAAGCGGTCATGTAGGATATACGTCCGCATCTGCTTATTGGTCTTGAAGGTATGGGCCAACCCAGCTCGCACCACTTGGCACGCCTCGTATAAGTCGTCTTCGATGAAACCGTCGTGCTTGCCGTCGAACCAGTCGCTGTTGTGACGCTTGCTCCCCCTGCGCTGGCCTAACGTCCCGCGATAGATCGTTTCGGTATACCGCACTCGTCCTGTGTAGACGCGGTTTTGCAGCACATCGCGGATCATCTCTTTGTCGACGGGTTTCTTGCCTGCGCGCAGCTTCTGAATGACAGACCATTGATTCATCCAGCGAGCAATATCCGAATCACTGTAGGAACCGGTGGCGTAGAGGCGGAAGGCATGACGCACAATTGCCGCCTGTCTGGGATTAAGATACAGCCCAGCGGGGTGTTCATCGGTGGATTGCTCGATTGTCACCAGGTCGTAGCCTAGCGGCGGCTTGCTGCCATTGAACTGCCCTTTGATGGCACGCTGGCGCTTGCCGCGTTTGGTCTCGCTGCTCAAGTTCTTGGAGTAGAACGCGGAGAAGACCGCGAGCATCTGCTCCATCAACGCGGAATAGGGGGAACTGTTTTCATCTTCACTGAAGCCTTCAACACAATACAGCTTCAGCCCATACTCGTGACGAAGCAGCATCTTGATCATCACCGCGTGGTCATGGTCGCGCGCCAACCGGTCGAACTTCCAAAACATAATCGCGTCGAAGCGCCCATGTTCAGCGGCGCTGCGCATCTCAATAAAGCCGTCTCGCTCCAGACTCCAGCCCGTCTTGGCGCTGTCTTTGAAGACCGAGACGACCACGCCGCCGCGCTGCGCAATAGTGTCGCGGCAGCGGGCTTCCTGCGCCTCCAAACTCAACTCGTTCTGCATTTCAGACGAATAACGGGCGTAGATGGCGAAACGGGTGCGTTTCTCAGGTCGTTCTTTGCTGCTCGACATCCTCTTCCTCCTTCTCTACCAACGCGGACTGTTCACATTCACGTGACTGGGGTTGGGATTTGGCTACAAAGAGCAGGACGAACGTATCGTCGGGCTGCTTCCTGCGTCTGAGGATCGGCTGATAAACGCCTTCCTCAACCCAAATCTTCCCCTGCGAGAAGATGTACTTTGGCATCAGCACATCTCCCGCGTCATCTGCAAATGAAAATGACCCAAGCCGACACTGAAGTCAGTTGGGCCGCACGTTCCGCACAAGACGGAGAGCAGGAGAGAGGATATAATGCTGAGCAGCCCGCGCACTGGTTCGTGCAGTGTCGGGTCAGAACCATGTGGGGCGTTGACGCGCTCTGCATGGTTCGTACTATATGGAATCGCTTTACTACTGCACACATTACTGTAGACTGATCGCTTTGTCAAGCAAAGCTCCTGGATATTCTGTTGGCGAAATCGATCCGCCGATTCAGATTTGTACCGTCCTACGCGCATTCGTTTTTTCATCGCTGGTTCTGGTTTAACTCCATTCAACCTTTTCACCAGCGTATCAAACTCCCTTCCCCAGAGGCCAGGAATTTTACAGTTTTAGAGCAGCAAATTTACAGCTTCGCAGAGCAAAATTACTTCTTTTCTACCACCCAAGAGAAACTAGAAGCGCGCAAAGGATGCATATCGCCGTGCTGCATCATCACAGTAAATGACTTCCGACAGAGGTGCTTTACTCGACTGCGTGTAGAAGGTCATCGAGCAATGTTTGAGCGGCTTTACTCAGATAACCCCCTTCACGGAACAGCACTACAATTGGTACGACTGCGCATAACTGGGGAATGTCTAGCAAGTGCAGTGTCCCCAGTGCTAACTCTTCTTGAATACTGCTAATCGGCAGAAATCCAATGCCAAAGTCCGCCTCAATCAAGCGTTTCTGCGCCGTCAAGCTGTCGATAGCGATGATTTCCGGTTCATAGATGCCCGCTGCATAAAG
>JBBSPQ010000531.1:0-2699 GCA_038258585.1 Pseudomonadales bacterium | reverse complement strand
TCTTCAAATACAGAGAGAACAGCATGCGCTGTCTGTACTAAATAAAGAGTTACATAACGAGGTGACTGAACCAGAACAAGCAGCCGGAACAGAACTCCGGACAGTGTATTGAAATGAGGCTGACGATTCCATCCATAGATTCGTCAGTTCTCGATATATCCCTATGCCGCTCCCAATCCGAGAGCTATCCTTGAATCGTATTATCCTGAATTTCGTGGGGATTTCTGTAGGAATTTTGCCATATTTTCACTCTAATGCAGCAATATGGCGCGAAATCTTGTCGTTCTGCCTGCAGCAGTGCTGACTGCCTGCAAGTCAGCTGCTCAGTTGTTGCGAGACGAACGCAGCAATCGGTCTACACCAGCGTTGTACAGCGCCATATCGACACAGCTACGAACCATCTGCGCGTCGTCCATTTGCATGACCTGTTCCAGCAAATCTTTTGCCGTCGACAAGGTGATTGTTCGGATTACTGCCTTCACTTTCAGCAACGTGGTCGCGTTCATCGACAATATGTCGAAACCCATTGCCATCAGTAGAATGGCTCCGCCAGGATCACCTGCCATCTCACCGCAAATACTCACCGTGCGCCTCTCTGCATGTGCCTCGCTCACAATGTGTTGCAAAGCCTGCAGCACGGCAGGGTGGAATGACGAATACAGGCTCGCCACCCGCGGATTATTGCGGTCCACGGCCAGCAGGTATTGAGTGAGGTCATTGCTGCCTACCGAAATGAAATCAACCAGACGACATAGCGCACGTGTCTGGTACACCGCTGCCTGCACCTCAATCATCACCCCTATCGGAGGCATACGAATGTCTACCCCTTCATCCCGCAGCTCTCTGTAGGCGCGCTTGATAATCTGGATCGAGCCCGTAACCTCTTGCACATTAGAAATCATGGGTAACATGATCTGAAGATTATTCAATCCTTTGCTGGCTCGAATCATCGCACGCACCTGAGCAATGAATATCTCGGGGTGGTCGAGGGTGACGCGAATACCACGCCAGCCCAGGAAGGGATTTTCTTCCTGAATCGGGAAGTATGGCAACGCTTTGTCACCACCGATGTCCAATGTACGCATCGTTACGGGTTTGGGAGCAAACGCCTGCAACTGTTCACGATAAATGGCGGCCTGCTCCTGCTCGCTGGGAAAGCGTTCGCTCAACAGGAAGGGGACTTCGGTTCGAAACAGTCCAATACCCTCAGCGCCGTGATCTAGCGAGCGGACAACATCAGACATCAGACCCGTGTTCACCCACAAATTCACGCGGTGATTGTCGGGGGTTTCACAAGGCAAATGGATCAGGCCTTCAAGCCCTTTAACGAGTTGCTCCTCTTCCTTGATTGTTTCACGGTAGCGAGTACGCAGCTGATCTGAGGGGTTGCTGTAGACCTGACCGTTATAGCCATCGACGATCAGCTCACGACCATCGAGCTGACGAAACGGAAGATCTACCACCCCCATTGCAGTCGGGATGCCCATGGTCCGTGCAAGAATCGCCACGTGAGAGTTGCCTGACCCCTTAACAGACACGAGTCCCAACAGTTTCTCCTTGGGAACCTCTGCCAGCATTGCAGCGGTTAATTCTTCACTGACCAAAATGGTGTCGTCAGGATATTCCGTCTTCACGACATCTTTGTTCTGCAGATAGAACAGCACGCGGCTGCACAGATCCTTGATATCGGCTGCACGTTCGCGCAGATAAGGGTCTTTCATTAACTCAAAGGCACGCACATGGTCTTTGGCAACGTCTGCCAATGCGCCTTGCGCCCACTGGCCCTGGCTAATTCTCTCGATCACTTCCTTGCCCAGCGCATCATCGTCCAGCATACGGATGTACACGCCGAATAATTCTTGTTCTTCGGGACGAAGGCGGGTCTCAAGACCACTAATAAGTCCCAACATATCCTGACGAACGGAATTCAACGCGGCATTGAAGTAGACCACTTCATTGGCGATGTTGGCACAGACGCGATTCGGAATCAGATCAAGATCGGCGGGAGGAAATACGACGACCGCATGCCCTATTGCGACACCAGTGGAACCGGCGACGCCAAGCGGGAGGCCGTTTCCGCCATTGAGCGCATCGAGCAAATGTGCCAGTCCCTGCGCTGAGGTGCCGGGGCGAAAAAAGCCTGCCTGCACACGGGGCGGGCTTTTTTTTAGCTGTCAGAAAAATTTCATCCGCTGCAGCACGATTTCCGCGAGCGACTTTTTTCGTACGCCAGACGACGATCACCGAGTCGAAACGATGCTTGGCGCAGACGAGTTGATCACCTCGATCCGCGTGCCTGCGGCTCCAAACGGTGTCCGTAGCACCTACCTGAAGGCGATGGATCGCAACGTCTGGGCTTTTGCACTCGTTGGTGCGGCAATCTCGATCGGCGTCACGAACGGCACGACCTCCCATGCCCGCGTCGTCCTCGGCGGTGTTGCGAATATCCCCCATCGGGCGACCGACGCCGAAGCAATTCTGCTCGGCGCATCCGCCACCACCGCAACCTTTGAACGCGCCGCCGATGCTGCCCTATCCGGTGCTGCTCCACTCGAGCGCAACACCTACAAAGCTCGCCTCAAAGCCCTCCAAGTAGAGATGGTCAGCTCGAAGCACGAAACTTTCGACGACAAGGAGAACATGACAGTGGAGCTCGATGACAAGATCTCCGAGGCGCTGAAGAACCGCGAAGCGTACTG
>JBBSPQ010000530.1:0-2708 GCA_038258585.1 Pseudomonadales bacterium | reverse complement strand
CCAGAGGTCCAGACTATTTCGCGCGGATCACAGCGCACCAGATCCGCAACGTGGCGGCGCGCTTCCTCTACAGCTTCTTCAGCCTTCCAGCCAATTAAGTGGGAGCGTGACGCGGGATTACCGAAATTACCTTCAATGGTCAGACACACCATCATCTTCGCGGCCACAGCCGGATCGACAGGAGTAGTAGCGGCATAATCAAGATAAATGGGCAACTGCATGTTCCTCCCGTGGAGCACCCAAGGTTGGGCGATCCGAGTCCCAACCGAGTGACGAGGGGACAGTTAACTTATTGTAAAAAAGTGGCGGCGATACGGGCTCCATCGAGCTGCGGTTCTGCCAGCATCTCGCGTCGCTGATCCTGTTGCGCGGCGACGCTTTTGATTTCACTCCTAGCGATCAGATCAGCAAGGCTGATACTGCTGAGAAAGTCGTGAATCTGCCCGCTCAAATCTTCCCAGAGATGATGAGTCAGGCATTTTTCGCCTTGCTGACAGTTGCCTTTGCCCTGACACTTAGTGGCATCGACCGATTCGTTCACTGCATCAATGATGTGCGCAATGCGAATGAAATGAGGTTTCTTACTAAGCCTGTAACCACCCCCAGGCCCACGGATACTGCTCACCAACTCACTGCGACGCAATTTCGCAAACAGCTGTTCCAAGTAGGACAGAGAAATCCCCTGACGCTGGGAGATATCAGCCAGATTGACCGGGCCATCGTCTGCATGAATAGCCAAATCCAGCAGTGCTGTGACAGCGTACCTGCCTTTGGTTGTTAAGCGCATAGACCTGTCTCTTAGTAATTCCTCTGCTGCCTATTACTTGTGACCGTGCGAGCGATCACGGGCAGGGGCGCGAAATTATGAAATACCTAAGTATTTTAGTCAACTTTAGGGACTGAAGGTTCACCCACGATGGTTTACAATTGCCGTGTTTCAACCATAGCGACAACCCAATGCTTGCAGATCTGCACTCACATACTTTCTATTCCGACGGCGCGCTGGCACCAGATGCACTGATTGCCCGTGCACTGACCAACAATCTCACTCATCTCGCCATCACCGATCACGACACCACCGAGGCTTTCGAGCATATTTCCATGATGCCGGCACCGGGCACTCTGACGTTAATTCAGGGTGTAGAGGTCTCCAGCCTGTGGGACCAGCGTGAAATTCATATCGTCGGCATTGGCATAGACCGGCACAATCCAGCCTTGATGTCACTTCTGGAGCAGCAGCAGGAATTACGCCTCCAGCGTGCACAGGAAATGGATCTGCGGCTGCAAAAAGCGGGAATCACCGGCTTGATGACATACCTTGCCACCCTGCCCTGCAAAGCCATCAGTCGCAATCACGTCGCCCAGTTTCTTATCGATCGTGGAATTGCACGCAGCAAGGACCACGCTTTCAAAAATTATCTCAGCAACAAGGGGCGTTTCGGGGCCGCCGCACAGTGGTGCACTGTTGCGACCGCGATCTGCGCCATTCGGGAAGCAGGCGGTATTGCGATACTGGCTCATCCCAATCGCTACAACATCAGTAATCACAAGCTAAGGAGACTGGTGACAGAATTTGCCGAAGCTCAAGGCGAAGGAATGGAAGTCAGCTATTCTAATCTCGACCCGAACGGCATCGCCCACATGGGCGCGCTGTGCGAAGAGAATAATCTTTGGGCATCCACCAGCTCTGACTTCCATTCGCCGGTGAATCATTGGATGGATCTGGGGAAATTCAGACATCTTCCGGCGCAATGCGCCGCAAGAGCGATCTGGCTGCACCCCGGCTGGCCGGGGTGAGTCACAACAGGGTGATTAACGACGCTTCAGTGACGCAATCAGGCCTTTAAAGAGATCCATGAGGGTTTCGTGCTTATAGTCGGTGAATTCACCGGCGTCCATGAACATGCCGTGCTCTTCACAGGCTTCGTATTCAAGGTGAGGTTGACGCTTATCGGTCAGTTTCGACATGCCTTTGCCACAACGTGGGCAATGAATATCGCGGACACGATTGTAGGTCTTGCCGATGCGGGGATCGCCGCTGTCGAGGAAATCTGACATCCAGGACGACTTGAGCTGCTCTGCTTCGCCGTTGTCGAACCACAGTCCCTTGCAACTTGTGCACTGATCTATCACCACCTTACCGTGCAGGACTTCTACCGATACCTCAGTCATCTTGGCATTACATTTGGGACAGTCCATCTTTTTCTCCTTACACAACTGCTCTCATTTTGTTATTGGGACTTTTTACTGGCGGCATTTTATAAGATAAAGCCCGACTATACCAATAGTCAGTGCGCTAAGAGCGAGAAACGACAGTTCGTTCAGGCACAGTTAACCTCACTAACGGCAAGCTCTGCATATCCGAGGCTTATCTACCCACCCGAACTGTTACTGGAGGAAACCAATCATGTTGAGAATAGGGATAATCATCACACTTCTTACGTTGGGCTCTCACGCCAGCGCCGATTCATCCGGAAGTGGTTCCGACAATTTCAGCACCGGTTGTGCCACTGTCGAGTTCATGGCAAAGATGGTGGCGATTAACATTGTGCTACCGGGCAATGCAGATAATACAGCGCAACTGAATGAAATGCAGGAGGCATTGAAAGAGCTTAACCTTCGCGTTTGCCAGTCGGTGCTGCTAACCGACAACACACGCCGAAACTCGCTCTATGGCAACGGCACGCGTATCTCCAGCGATCTGTATT
>JBBSPQ010000529.1:0-2711 GCA_038258585.1 Pseudomonadales bacterium | reverse complement strand
GGAACGGGCTCTGCTGGATCGTGAACTTCTGCAAGTGTCCGAGGGCATCAGTATCCTGCCCGAGGACGCTCGTCACTTTGCAAGACCGGTGCAGGCACTGCCTGATCACGAGAAACGATTCCTATTGCCACGAGCGCTATTGGCAGGGCTGCACCGTTTCGGTAGCACTCGCAGCATTCAGGATGCATCGGATACCATCAAGGACATCTGTAATGGTGAGGCGGACAGGCTGGACAGCGAGTTGAGCATCGTTCGCTACATTGCGTGGGCGATTCCTTCCATAGGCTTTATCGGCACTGTACGCGGAATCGGTGAAGCACTTAGTCAAGCGCATCAGGCTGTGAGTGGCGACATTCTGGGTGTAACGGTCAGTCTCGGCGTGGCGTTCAATTCTACCTTTGTTGCGCTCGTGACCAGTATTTTCCTCATGTTTTTACTGCATCAATTACTGCTTCTTCAGGATCGACTGGTGTTAGATACGCAGGGCTACTGCGATGAACATTTGCTGCGCTATCTTCAGGTGCCAGATAAGGATATGCTCGAATGACAATACGCGTCCTGGAGCTTAATGACGCCGGGATACGCGTCAGCGACGAGACGGGCGTGCTACTCACGAGTCCTGGATATGCGCTTGTAACGCCATCACAAATCGAATTTGGAGAGGAGGCCAGAGCCAAAAGCCGCCTCAATCCGTTGAATTGCTTCAATCAGTATTGGCATCGATTGAATCTCGATGAATTTGCGCGACCTGTGGCGCACTATCGGCACAACGCTGATGTGGCGTTCTCTCAATTGGTAGCGATTGCGCAACAGACCGAGCTCGATGGCGAGGTGCTACTGGCGGTTCCCGGCAGTTTCTCTCGTCAGCAACTCGCTATCCTGTTGGGGTTGGTCAAGCAATGTCCCTTCAAGATTGTTGGTTTGATAGACGCTGCTCTGGCAGGCGCCATAGACCAGACCCACAGTGAGAGCGTGATCCACGCCGACCTGCAATTGCATCAGGTAGTGCTATCGAAATTGCGTCGTGAGGACGGAGAGCTCATACGCGAGAGCGTGGTGCTGGTACCTGCAACGGGGTGGGTCAATATAGCTGACAGCCTGATGCAGCTCATCACTACGGCTTTTATTCAACAGTGTCGCTTTAACCCCCAGCACAACGCCGAGTCTGAACAGATCTTACTTGACGGGTTGCCAGGGTGGTTGCGTACCGATGCGACCCGTTCGACGATGGCAACAGCCGAAACAAACGACGTTGATGACGAAGCTCAACGCAGTCTATTGATTAGTATTCTGCATAACGGATCGCTGCATCAGGCGAGAGTAGCGCGCAGTAGCTTGCATGCGCGCTTACAGCCCTTCTTTCAGAAAATACGGCATCAGCTGACCTTACTGGATCCCGATGGCGGCAGCAGAGTGTTGATTTCAGATCGGCTGCAGATGCTGCCAGGTTCTGCTGAGATGTTTGAGACACAGGTATCCGGGGTTAGCACCCTTGCCGAGGACGCAGTCGCCAATGCGTGTCTACGCTACCAGAAGGAAATCAGAAGTGCTCCCGATGCGGTGCAGTTTGTAATACGTCTGCGCCCTTACGGTGCGATGGCAACAGAATCCGTTGTTGCAGACGTCGTCGAACCCGATCATGTGTTGTGTCGACACGTTGCACGGAAGTTGATGGATGGGATGTTTATTAGGCAATGGGGAACCAAATCTGCAATGCCAGGCGCCATCGACGTCTGCAGTCGCAATACACAAAAACCGTCGGACGATGCAGAAGTATTGGGAGAATTCGCTCGCGAGGCCGGTCACTATTATCTGCGCAATGCTAAGTCCAAGTTGCAGATTAATGGAAAGGCAGCGCATGAGGGTCAGCGCATCCAGCTCGGCGACAAATTGGGACTGACTGATAATACTGATTCCATTGAACTGATTCGGGTGCACGAACGTAATGAGTAGAAAACGTCGCAGCGCATTTAACCCAATGAGCCTAGCATTTTTGGATGTCATGTCATGCGGCTTTGGTGCAGTTGTGCTGATATTTCTGATTCTCGATCACAAAGTGTCGGAACAGGATCTGGATGGCGACCCCAACGAAGTGGCAGAAGTCCGATTGTTGGAAGAAGAGATTTTAGAGGGACAAGAAAATCTAGTGAGGGTTCGCAATACTCGGGATGACGTCAGTCTGGAGGTTGTCACTGCTCAAGGGCTGGCCAGTCGGATTCAGGAGCAGATCGCCGATTTCATGCAGCAACTGGCGGCGATGGAAAATACTACCGTTGCGAGTGCCGAAAGTCTGGAGCTGTTACGTTCGGATATTCAGTCGCTGGAAGACCAGCTGAAGCAATTGCAAGCCAGCGCCATCGAAGAGACGGGCACCAACGCGCGAGCCTTTGTAGGAGAGGGTGATCGTCAGTACCTCACCGGAATGTTTCTGGGTGGTAACAGAGTGCTGATTCTAGTCGACACATCTGCCAGCATGCTCGATGAGACGCTAGTCAATATTATCCGTACCCGCAACATGTCGGAGCAGAACAAAAAGGCGGCAGAGAAATGGCAGCGCGCGGTACGAACGGTCGAGTGGGTTAGCAGCCAACTGCCTGTGGCGAGCCAATATCAGATTTATGGTTTCAATGCGGAAGTGTCGCCCGCACTAGCGGGCAGCGAAGGGTCGTGGCTGGAAGTGGCGGACCGTGATGAGCTCAATCGCACGCTTG
>JBBSPQ010000528.1:0-2736 GCA_038258585.1 Pseudomonadales bacterium | reverse complement strand
GAAGTAACAGCGCTGGCGATGACCAGCCCCAGGATGCCGATGAGAGACCCAGAGAAGGCGGGATTAACCCCTTTTTTCACTTCGACCGCAGTCATGTTACACACTCCTAATCGCAACTAAAATTTCAAATGTTTTCATATATTATGTCGTTGAGGTAGTTCTAAAAAGGTTGCTCCGTGTGTCTGTGTGGACCTCTTGTACAACAAGTCAGTACCTATTCACTTCACCGAGACTCTGCCACCGCGCGGCGGGTTTGTTTGCCTCCGTTTTGCGCCAACACTGACCTTCTGACGGCGCATAGCCTCAGCACGGTTAATGCCCATTGCGACACCATGTAAGCCCCGCGTCAACGCAGCCTTCGAAAACTTCGCCAGCGGTCGCGCAGAGCGTCAGGGGCGACTAACATGGTTGCGTGGCGATTGAAACCAAGTATCCGGCAACGGTCCCGGCGCTGTAGGTCGATACCTTCGATGGACAAGATCGTTGGAAGCGCAAGCGTGGCGCACATCTGATCCGACACAAAGCTGCTTAAGCATTACGATGATGTATTCGTAGGAACGAATGAGATGTTGCCTCTCAGCATCAAGCATGTCTGACTCATGAGTCAGACATGCTTAACTCCGCCTTCGTTTCATGGGAGTAATGGCGTCAGAGTGCGCAATCGCCCGGTTGTTCCATGTCAATGCGCGGTTCACCCGCTTCGGGTAACATGAATACGGCATACAACTCCAGAGGTTCGGTGTCTTCGTTGATGCCGAGATGGGTATGGTTGCCGTAATCCAAGAATGCGCTGCCCGCAGGATGGATCTGCTGTTCGCACGTTTCGCTGTAAACGGTGAGCGCGCCTGAAACGATGACCACCCACACCGGTCCGTCATGCTGGTGCCATCCGAAAGTTCCACCAGGTTCCACCGAATATTGTGTTACTGTGATCGTTGTGACATCGATCTGCGTAGCGGAATGGCCCAGGTCGCTCTCATCTCCTTCTTCATGCGACTCGTCCAAGAGATTGTTGCTGAGGAGTGCGCGAACAGGGTTGAGGAGCTTGCCAGAGGCGATGGGTGTGGCAGAGAGTCCATCAGGAGGCGTTAACCGCACGGTGCTCGCTAAAACTGCGGTGACTGCGAGGATGACAAACGCGCTCGCAACCAGGAATATCACGAACAAAACGTTTAATCGTATTTTACCGAAAAGCATGTGATTTCCTTCCTGCTTTCTTTGGTCGATTGAAGTATGTCAATCCTGCAATTGGGACGGTGATGATTTTCAGGCGGTGATGGAATTCTCAGGACTTCAATTAGTGCAGATAATATATTTGCGTTGATAGCGAGTGGGTGTGTGGCCACCCGCTTTATAATAGTTGCTCTCCTGTCGTATCGTTCTCTTCATATTTTATTCCTCATCGAACTGGTTGACGTACCGTGATTCGAACTCCTCAAAGTCCTATCCTCCGCGCACAAAGCACCCTTCTATAAACTCGCAAATCAGAGTCGTTGACCCATCACTTCATGCCAATGCCGATGAGCATTTCACAGGGTCCTTCAAATCCATCAGGTCCTTCAAATTGTTTTAATTCTGTCTCAATTTCGTCCCATACCGACTCGCGTTCGGCTTGGCTGCTGATGTTGGAAAGCATTTGATGAAGGGCGCCGAAGGACTCGCGCTCGAAGCGGACGCATTCGGCAGCAGAGGACATCCGAACCGGAGCCGGAACCACTTTGACCTGAACATTCCGAAAACCTGCTTGCTTATACAGATCTTCCAGTACACTCGGATTGCCCAAGCTGAATGGCCCGGGCTGACCGGAGAGCGGAGGCGGTAATTGAGCGCGACGGCGAATGATAGAAACCGGAATCGAGAAGAATTTATTGCTTTCGGCAGTCGTGTAGACAATTGCTGCTATCCTTCCTCCCGGCTTCAATGCCTTGTATATCTGGCTCAGTGCTTTGTGTTGATCGGGAAAGTAAATCAGGCCGACGCGCGAGATTGCTACGTCGAATAAGTCGCCCGTGACATTAAGCTGCTCTCCGTCTTGTTCTTGCGTGTCTACGTTGGTTAATCCAGCCTTTCGTGCTTCTGCCGCCGCGTATTCCAGGATTTTCGGTGCAATATCCGTCGCCAGCACGAAACCATTTGTGCCGACTCGTTTGGCAGCGGCGATGGTTTGACCCCCTGCGCCCGCCGCCACATCCAGCACCCGACTACCCGCTTTGACATCCGCCATATCGAGCATTTCTTCGGTTGCAGCGCCGAGCCAATTTTCAATCGCCGTTCCCCAGCGATGCCAAGCTTCCGCTGCATCTTGCCACTGTTCGCGCGTAGTTCGCTTATACTTCGCCGGATCAAATATTGCCTGCGTAGTCATGAGCATTCCTCTCTTTCTGAAGCCGTTTATACAGGATAAATAAAATGCGGATACCTGTCTCCATTGATTTGAATGGAAAATGAATGGCAAAGTTGTTCGAGGTACAGTAGGTTCGCCATTTAGTTCCGTCAGTGCTTGCTTTTACAATCAGGTCAAGTTGGTTGAGATTTAGTAAGAACGTTGCCCGATTTCCGCCTAGTTTTCTTACGAACGACGCACTGCTTGCACTACCAAAGACTCTGCCTGGAGAGAGACGGCGCTATCGGTCGCCTGATTGTGCTGCGTCCAGAGCTGTTCCAGGTCATCGCGTAACGCAACTTGCTTGTTCGCGTCTAGGGAGCTGAACGCACGGTTTGTCGGACCATAATATT
>JBBSPQ010000527.1:0-2754 GCA_038258585.1 Pseudomonadales bacterium | reverse complement strand
CATCTGGCGACACCGGAGCGTTCTGTGTTTGTCCGCAACAGCCGTAAGCCGACTGCTTCTGTGTTCCTGACTCTCAATTCCGGCGGCGATTTAACGGACACACAGGTCGTTGCTATTGCTAATCTTGTGGCTTCCAGCGTTCCGGAGTTGACGCCTGAGAATGTCACCATTGTGGATCAACGCGGCAATCTGCTTTCGCGCAAAGATGACAAGAGCGACTTGGCCATTGCCGGCCAGCAGTTTGACTATTCGCGCCGTTACGAAGATTCGCTCGTAGAACGTGTGAGCCGCATGTTGCAACCCATGGTGGGGGTAGGGCGCTTCAGTGCGGAGATCAGCGCTGACATTGATTTCACTCGCACCGAACAAGCGGCAGAGACTTATAACCCTGACGGTGTTTTACGCAGCGAGCAATCCTTGACGGAAAAGCGTCCTGAAAATGACCCCATCGGAGGCGTACCTGGTGCCCTGAGCAATCAACCGCCCGTGGATGGTCAGGTCGAAAATTTCGCCAATGCGGCGGCGGCTAACGCCGCTGCAAATGCGACACCAATGACCAGCACCCGCGAGCAAGCTACTCGCAACTATGAACTTGATCGAACAGTCAGTTACACGACTAGCGATCCGATTGCCGTCCGTCGACTTAGCGTCGCCGTTGTGCTGGACGACAAACCTGCGCCTGCCGGTGTCGATGGCGGTGCGGCTTTCGAACCGTGGACTGACGAAGAGTTGGAGCGGGTGACGGCCTTAGTGCGCGACGTAGTGGGTTACAGCGCCGAGCGTGGTGACAGCGTCACAGTCATCAATAATCGCTTTGTGGCGACAGAATATGAAGAAATCGGTTCACAACCGATGTGGCAGCTGGGTTGGATTACAAGCGGCCTCAAACAATTGGGTGCGGTGCTGTTGGTGTTGGTGCTGATTTTTGGTGTTTTGCGTCCGGTATTGAGGAATCTGTCTTCATCAGGCTCCGGGGGCAAGAATCTCGCGCGTTCTGCCCGTGGTGGTGAATACGCTGATCTGGACATTGATGGTAACAACGGAGCAGACGACAAAGTAACGCTTTCTGGTGGTGACGATATTCTGCTGCCAGGGCCGACCGAAGGTTACGAGCGTCAGCTTACTGCCATCAAAGGACTGATAGCCCAGGACCCTGGCCGGGTCGCACAAGTAGTGAAACAGTGGATAACTGACGATGTCTGAAGATAACGCATTGGCTCGGGCGAGCCAGCAAAAGAATTTCAATTCCGTGGACCGTGCCGCAATCCTCCTCATGAGTATGGGTGAAAAGGATGCAGCGGAAGTCCTGCGCCAGATGGGGCCGAAAGAGGTGCAGAAGGTTGGCACCGCGATGTCGGCGCTGCGCTCGGTGAGCCAAGACACTGTTGAGTACGTGTTGTCGCAGTTTCTGACAGAGTGTGGTGCACAGTCTGGGTTGGGAGTTGGCGCGGATACCTATATCAAAAACATGCTGGTGGAAGCATTGGGTGAAGATCGTGCCAGAGGTCTGTTGGACAGAATTCTTCTCGGCGGGTCGACCACAGGCATAAACAGTCTTAAGTGGATGGACCCACGTTCAGTGGCGGATGTCATTCGCCATGAGCATCCACAGATTCAGGCCGTGGTGCTTAGTTACCTTGAACCGGATCAATCCGCCAGCATTCTGGCGCAATTTCCTAACAAAGTGCGTCTCGAAATTCTGATGCGTGTCGCTACGCTTGAAAGTGTGCAACCAGACGCTTTGAAAGAATTGAATGTCATTTTAGAGAAACAGTTCTCCGGCAAGGGTTCAAATCCATCTGCCAGCATTGGTGGCACCAAGACCGCCGCCGAGATCATGAACAATCTGGAAGGCTCCATCGAATCGGAACTGATGGAAGCGATTCGAAGTGTTGACGAAGAGCTGAGCATGCGTATTCAGGATTTGATGTTTGTATTCGACAACTTGCGCGAAGTGGACGATCGAGGCATTCAGGCATTGCTGCGCGAAGTGTCCTCAGAAGTGCTGATTCTGGCATTGAAAGGCGCAGATGATTTCCTCAAGGAAAAAATCTTCGCGAATATGTCCAAGCGTGCGGGCGAATTGCTACGCGATGACTTGGAGGCGAAAGGGCCGGTGCGTATCAGCGATGTGGAAGTGGCGCAGAAAGAAGTGCTCTCCATTGCACGACGCATGGCGGACGCAGGTGAAATTCAACTCGCCGGTGGTGGCGAGGAAATGATCTGATAACGGGATAATGAACGTGCATAGACATCTGTTTGATGGCATGGGACGCGTCACGGTAAAAGATCTGGAAAGTCTGGATGTTTATCAGTGGCTGCCGCCAACTATTAATAAAGCCGGACATCTTGTCCATGCGGAACCGCGCGAGACTCCTCGCCGGGCGCCTGAAGTTGTGCCTGAAAAAACGCTAGAAGAGCATAACACTCAGGGCTATCAGGAAGGTCTGCAGACCGGCCGCGCTGAGGGTGTGGCAGAGGGTCGCAAGACGGGTCTGGAACAGGGGTTGCGCGATGGCATTGCTCAAGGCACCGAACAAGGCCTGAAACGTGGGCAACAACAGATCGATGTCAAATTGGCTCAGTTGGATGAGCTGATGTTGAATCTTACCCATGCCTTGAACGAGCAGGACTATAAACTGGAACAGGCGTTGCTTAATCTGGTGCAGGGCATTTCTCGTGCGGTCGTCGGCCGCGAACTCGAAATCAATTCCCGCCATATACTGCAAGTGGTGCGTGAGGCGCTCGGTGCCT
>JBBSPQ010000526.1:0-2754 GCA_038258585.1 Pseudomonadales bacterium | reverse complement strand
TGAATCCGAATGTTGCTTAGATTGCGCAGCCTCAAAACATCCAAACGTTGAATCATTGACATGGTTAGCGGGTGAGCAGGTTAGCAACCCATCCGAGGACCGCCGCCCTATAGACGCAAGGGCATAACCACATAAAGTGCTCCTCCATCTCCAGTTGCAGGCTCGAGTAAGGCGCTGCTATTGGAATCCAAAAGGGTGATCTTCACTTTTTCTGAACTCAGCACCGACAGAACGTCGACCAAGTAGCTGACATTAAAACCAACCTCAAGATCTTCTCCATTGTAATCGACAGACACTGATTCTTCCGCCTCTTCCTGATCCGGGTTATTGGCTAGAATCTTCATCTCGTTGTCAGACAGCAGAATACGGATACCTCGGTACTTCTCATTGGACAAAATAGATGTTCTAGCAAAAGCCTGTTTCAATTCCTGACGATCACCGATCACCAACTTGTCGCCGCCTTTGGGAAGGACCCGGTTATAGTCAGGGAATTTGCCGTCAACCAGTTTGGAGGTAAAAGTAAAATCTTTCGTCTTTGCACGTACATGGTTGCGACCAAATACGATGGCAATTTCTGCCTGATCCCCAGTCAATAATCTACCCAACTCCACCACGCCTTTGCGAGGAAGAATCAGCTGCACAGGGGCTTCCACGGTGTTCTGAACGGAAAGTGTCTGTAAAGCAAGTCGATGGCCATCAGTGGCGACGACGCGCAGATAATTACTCGCCAATTCAAACAGCATGCCGTTGAGGTAATACCGAACGTCCTGCTGCGCCATCGCGAATGAAGTGCCATCTAGCAGCGACTTCAGGTCGTTCTGTTGCAGGGTCAGCTCGTAAGTTCCTGGTTCTTCATCTGTGCTGGGGAATTCAGTTGCAGGAAGAGTTGCCAGACTGAAACGACTGCGACCAGATTTGATCACCATCTTCTGGTCATCGAGGGCGAACTCCAACTGAGCATCTTCCGCCAGTGACTTACAGATATCCACCAGCTTTCTTGCTGGGACCGTGATTTCACCTGGTTTACAGGGACCGTCTACTTTCACTCTGCCGATAAGCTCTACTTCCAGATCCGTCCCTGTAATCGACAGGTCGGAACTGGCACTAAGAGAAAGCAGTACATTGGAAAGTACTGGCAAGGTCTGCCGGCGTTCAACCACTCCGGAAACCAGTTGCAACGGCTTGAGTATGGCTTCCCTGGAAATCACAAAATACATAGTTATTCACTCGGTCTGTTTAAATAAATTGAGGGAATTATCGTCCCCGAACTATGCCTAGCTTGATATCTCGAATGTCAGGTCGCAAGTGCTCGCAGCAGGTTATCGTAATCTTCGGAAATATCCATTGAAGAGTGACGTAAGTTTTTAATCTGCTTGCACGCATGTAATACAGTCGTGTGGTCGCGACCCCCAAAAGCGTCACCGATCTCCGGAAGACTGTGGTTAGTCAATTCCTTGGAAAGGCTCATTGCTACCTGACGAGGTCTGGCAACTGAACGATTTCGGCGCTTTGACAACATGTCAGACATCTTAATTTTGTAGTATTCAGCAACTGAACGCTGAATGTTGTCTATTGTTACCAGTTTGTCGTGAAGTGCAAATAAATCTCTCAGCGCTTCCTTAACAAGTTCCAAATCAATACGTCTGCCGACAAAATTTGAGTGAATGATGACCTTCTTCAAAGCACCTTCGAGTTCCCGCACATGGGAACGCAATCGTTGCGCGATAAACATAGCGGCATCACTTGGCAAATCAATATTGCTCTGCTGAGCTTTATTAATAAGGATCGCGGCCCTAGTCTCCAACTCAGGAGGCTCCACCGCAACAGACAGACCCCAACCGAAACGGGACTTGAGCCTTTCTTCTAAGCCATTGATTTCTTTATGATATCTGTCGCTCGTCAGAATAATTTGCTGTCCACCTTCGAGCAATGCGTTGAAGGTGTGGAAGAACTCTTCCTGTGAACGATCTTTGCGCGCAAAGAATTGTATATCATCGATCAGCAATGCATCTACGGATCTGTAATAACGTTTGAACTCATTGATAGCGTTCAATTGCAGCGCCGTCACCATGGTCGCTACGAAGGTCTCGGAATGTAGGTACACGACCTTGGCATCTGGTTTTCTTGCCACTAGGTAATTACCAATCGCGTGCATCAAGTGTGTTTTACCCAGACCTACGCCGCCGTATATAAAAAGCGGGTTATACGCACCACCTGGATTCTCTGCAACCTGCATAGCAGCTGCACGAGCCAGTTGGTTCGACTTCCCCTCAATGAAATTATCGAAAGTGTTCTCAGGGTTGAGACTGCCTTTATGTCTCAATTTCCCCTCAATAATCACCTCCATATTTCTCGACCCGCGCTTGAACAGGCCGTTCGAGCGTGAGACGGGCTCTTCAATAACGAGAGGGCCAGAAGCGACGGTAGACACAATCCGAGCAGGGGTTGATGCGCTTTCATCCCTGAACTGCTCTGACTCAAGAACCAGTTTAGAGGAGCGCAGGAGAGTGGGCTCAACAGCCACAGCAGCTACTGGACGTTGTGTTCCGATTTCAAACACAAGGTCAACAGAACTGCCTACTGAGTTTTCGAACAACAGCTCCTTAATCCTGGATAGGAATTTTTCCTTAACCCAATCGAGTACAAAGCGGTTGGGTGCATAGAGTCTGAGTTCGTTAGCCGAACTCTCTGCATATAAGGGTCTTATCCACGTATTAAACTGTTGCGAAGGTAGCTCATTTTTTAAACAACTGA
>JBBSPQ010000525.1:0-2763 GCA_038258585.1 Pseudomonadales bacterium | reverse complement strand
TTTCGTAATGCCAGAAGGCGAATGTTTCACTACGCTGGCGCAGCAAATTCCGATGTCCTTTTATAGACCAATATACGTATAGAGCAATATACGTTTCAGCGATCTGAATGGATTGTCCTTTTTAAAAGCAATGGGGCCTAATGTCCGTCAATTCAACCGCTTGGCTGCAAATCCATGTCTGCGTGATGCTGTGGGGATGTACCGCAGTTTTGGGTCGACTCATCAGCATTCCGGCGTTACCGCTGGTCATGTGGCGTATGTTGTTGGTGGCAATTACGTTGCTGTTACTGCCGCGTGTATGGCGAGGTTTGCAGCTGATGTCACGCCGCCATTTTTTCGCCTATTGCGGCGTCGGCGTGTTGGTGGCACTGCATTGGTTGACCTTCTATGCTGCGGTAAATCTGGCCAATGCCTCTGTTGCCGCTACCTGTATGGCCCTCATTCCGGTGTTTTTGTGTGTCATTGAACCAATCGTGACCGGCCGCCGCTTTGTGCCCAGAGAATTGCTCTTTGGCGTGCTCGTATTGCCCGGAATTGCGCTGGTGGTGGGAGGAACGCCGGGTGAGATGAATATCGGCATTGCTGTCGGGGTGCTTTCTGCCCTGTTCGTGGCCATATTTACGGCGTACAACAAGCGCTTGATAGACCGTAGCGACGCGTTGAGTATCACGGCGCTGGAGATGGCGAGTGGGGGCCTGCTTACAGTGTGCATTTCCGGACTAGTGTTGCTGTTTTCCTCGGAAGAGACCGCAACAGCCCTGTTTCCTGCGGCGTCACAGGCCTTTGCAGTACCCTCGAAAACGGACATGCAGTACCTGTTGATACTTGCTTTCGCCTGCACATCGTTGCCATTTGCGCTCGCTCTGCGCGCATTGCGGCATTTATCAGGCTTTGCTTCTGCTTTAGCGGTGAATCTCGAGCCGGTCTATGCCATCATTCTTGCCATACTAATTCTGGGCGAACAACAGGAGTTGAACGTAACATTTTATCTTGGAGCTAGTCTGATTCTCTGCGTTGTGTTTATTTATCCATTGCAGAAACAGTCTTCAGAACAGCGATAATCAAAGCATAACGTGGAGGCAGTATGGCTATAGCAGAAAGCAGGGAGCAGATATTGGAGGTCAACCTCGACGAGGAGGCCTCGGTGTTGGAGATCTGCAAGGAGTTGGTGCAAGGGCTGCCCGCAGTGGAAGAAGGTGCGCTCAAAGCATGGTTGAAACAGGAGCTGACGGATGCTGCCGAGCAGGGGCGAATTGGCTTTTATCTGGATGAATTCGGTGCCCGGGATGTCCACGAACTTGAAATGGATGAGGGGCTGACTCTGCTGGAAGACGAGGACATCTGGTCCTCGGAAAGCGACAAAATGTTACACGTATTCAGGCTGGAAGATTAAAAGGCATTTCCATGGAATCAATTTACTACGTTCTCTGCGGGCACTGTCATCGCCGCTGTAAACATTGTTACGAGGACCGATTCCGGCCCTACGTGCGCGATGAACTGGAGAGCGTGGTGGCGGAGGCAGAACGCAATGCGCCGCGCATCATTGCCAACCTACCTGAGACCATGATTTATCTCGATCGCAATAAAGACACTGGCCAAGTCTTGGAGATGGTGGGAAAGATCATCATTTCTGGCGGCGACGTAATGACCGAGCCAGTGCGTGAGAGAGTGCTGTATCCAACTCTGGCGGCAATTCGGGCCAAATATGAAACCGTTGGCGGCGTGCGCGTGGTCGTGCAGACTACGGGTGATTTGCTCACTGCAAAAATTATTGATGAACTGGTTGCCTTGGGTGTGGCCACAATTTCTGTCTCGGGCATGGA
Source organism: Pseudomonadales bacterium (assembly GCA_038258585.1). Classification (GTDB taxonomy): domain Bacteria; phylum Pseudomonadota; class Gammaproteobacteria; order Pseudomonadales; family Pseudohongiellaceae; genus UBA5078. The sequence continues at coordinate 940 of JBBSPQ010000525.1, read as the reverse complement.
CGATTTCCATGTCGGCATGGAAGGGAAAAAGCGTCAGCAACTGATTGATTCTCTGGTCGCCATGTTCGACGCCGCGGGAGTGGTTAGTTCGGCAATTTTTGCAAAAGAGAAGCTTGGTGATGGCACAGGTCCTGTTGCCTATAACATGTTCGGCGCAACCGAAGATGCCTGGATCGGTAAACTCTGGCCTCGTGGCCGTGCATGGCAGAATGGTCTTTCAACGGCCACGCTCAAGGATAATTTCTGCAACGCCTGGTCCGGTGGTTTGAACTTTCTCAAATATGGGCAAGCCGGTTCGGAAGTCTCAATCGATCCGACGGGTGATGTGTATCCTTGTTGTCTTAAAACCGCGCATCCACTGGGTAATCTCGTGGAAGAACCGTTGTTGGAAATTTTGGACGATCTAGCTTCGCATCCCGCTATTAAAGCCATCAATGCCGGCAAGCCGGAACAGATGGGACTGGAGTCGGGCTGGAGCGAAGCAAAGTTTCTGGAAGAGTCCCGCACTACCAGCCCCGATGGGCGAGCCTATCAAAATCTCTGCATAGGCTGTGATCGTTTTCACGAGGAGGTCTTGGGTGAGGTGTTGGATGAACGTTTTCGTGAGCGTCGTGCCAAGCGAAGAGGGATTCTTGCTCGCAGCATAAATCCTGTCGATGGATCTTCTGAAAATGCGCCCGTGACCAATCATTCATGAAACATGCCTTTACATTTATACATCCTGTATTGATAAACAGGGCGGTGCGGCACTTCGTTCTAGTTCTTTGTTTGACCGTTCCGAGTTGGAGCGTCACCGCTGCTACGCCTGATCCCCACAATTGGGATCAAGTGCTTGCAGAGGCTCGCGGTCAGACAATCTATTTCAGCGCGTGGGCCGGCGATGCCAGAATCAATCGGTTTATTGGTTGGGCCGGTGATCGCGTGCGTGAACAATACGGCG
>JBBSPQ010000524.1:0-2775 GCA_038258585.1 Pseudomonadales bacterium | reverse complement strand
GCTCCTCCTGAGTGCCATCGGTCTTAACCACTTTTGCGATGGCGAAACGTCTCGCGGGGATTTCACCACTCGTTATATTGCGACGCCCCATGGCCCCTGCAGGACGTTGACGTGGAATCTGGCCAGCGGCCGCAGCCGCGGCGATTCGTGCAGCACCTTCAGCATTGCCGGGCACGGGGAAGGGTGAGCCACCTTGTCCTGCCGGAGGTTCAACAAAAGTCAGTGCACCGATAGGCACGGTCAACACATCGCGGGCAGCAGAGGTGATGAAGAAGACCTGAGCCGTCATTTCCGGCAGCAGTGTGCCGTCGCTGTTTTCCACATCGAAGAGGCCTGTATACAACACGACATTGCTTTCGATAACAGGAGTCGGCAGGATCTGACGTAGCTCGCCAGTCCAGCGACGATTACCACCACTCAGAGTGGTGAAATAGATCTGCATGCCTTTCTTAAGGTTGCCGATGTCGGCCTCGGAAATTTGCGTTTCGACGGTCATCGTGGACAGGTCCGCTACGCGCAGAATAGTCGGAGCTTGCTGATTGGCATTCAGCGTCCGACCCTCATTCATCTCAATGGAGACGACGGTGCCGGCGATTGGCGCGTATATGCGAGCGAATTCCAATTGAGTCTCTTCGGACGACAGGCTCGATTCGCTTTGTTCAATCTGCTTCTGCAGTTGTATAACACTGGACTCTGCGTTGGCGAGATTGGATTGTGCGGTGTCATAATCAAGTTGGCTGGTAGCCTTGGCCTCCATTAGGCGTTGCTGGCGTTCTGCGTTGGCCCTGGAAAGTGTGAGCGTGGCGTTGCGAGAAGTGATCTGCGCCTGCAGCGCCTCGATGGCGGAGCGGCTGGCCTCCACGCGCGATTCTTGAGTCCTGGCATCGATTTCTGCCAGCAGTTGGCCTGCCTCCACGGTGTCGCCCACTTCAACATGCAGCTTCTCCAGTTGTCCGGAGACCTGAGCGCCGACGTCAACGTAGGTGCTGGGCTTCAGGCTGCCAGCGGAGGAGATAGTGTTCTCAATGCTGCCCATCACGACGGTTGCCAGAAGCGGCTGATCTTCAGGTTCGTCGCCTTGGTTACTGAGGTAGTAATACGATCCGCCAGCCAAGACAAGGACGACCGCTAGAATCGGCCATTTGCGTTTGTTAGATTTTCTGCGGGGTGGCGCAACAAGTGCGTTGTTTGTGGATTTGTCAGCCGAGTTGTTTTCCGATGTCATTCGCACGATCCTGAGAGTTGTGAATTAGAACTGTCTGACCCTACATACGGAGGCCAGCACAATATCTGTTGCTGCTCGCAGCACATTTCATCGCAAGGAAACGGGTATCGGTAGCCACACGGCTTACTCAAGGCGGCCTTGATAATTTGGGTGCCGGACTTCAAGCTTACAGGTTCAGTTCATATACTGATGCGCGCCACCCACTAACGACGCCACCCACTAACGAAAGGACTGCTTATGTTGCCGTTTACCTCCTTACTCATAGCGTTGTTTGCCCTGCTGATGGTGATTCTCGGAATGCTGGTGTCCTTGCGGCGGTTCAAGCTGCAGACCGTTTTTGGGGATGGCAACGATGACATGTTGCGCCGTCGAATCAGGGCGCATGGCAATTTTACCGAGTACGCGCCTTTGGCCATCTTGATCGTAGGTATTCTGGAGTTCAGAGGTACGGTCAATATTCTGGTAGGAGGGCTGGCATTGGCGTTTCTGCTGAGTCGTCTTCTACATGCTTACGGGATGTTGTACGGTCAGAGCCCGACAATGAGAGGTATAGGCATGATGATTCAGAGCGCGGCCTTTGTCGTGGGCGGTGGTTTTCTAGTTCTGGAAATGTTGGGCATATTGCAATAAAAAATGAGCCAAAACGAGTATAGCAAATGACTCTGGAAACTTGGGAGCTGATGAGTTACGTCGTCACCGTCATCGGTTTACCTTTAGCGATTTTCGTCTTTATTTTCCAGCAGCAGAAAGAGCGCGAGAATGAGGAGGAAGAGGTCTATCAATTGCTCTCTGACAATTATCAGGATTTTTTGAAAGTCGCGCTGAAAAATCCCGATTTGCGAATGTTCTCGGTGGAAGTGACTGCCCTTAACGATGAACAGCTAGAACGGCAATTGATAATCTTTGCGATGTTGATATCGCTGTTTGAGCGCGCTTACCTGTTGCTGTATGAAAACGAGATGTCACCGAAGCAAGCGCGACGTTGGAATTCTTGGGAAGACTACATGATTGAATGGTGTGAGAAGCCAAGTTTTCGGGACAACCTGCCGAAATTATTGCGCGGTGAAGACCCCAGTTTTGTGCGCTATGTAGAGGTGCTTGCCAGTGGCCAGTAATAAAAAAACTGTGAAGGGTTCACCTTCGCAGTATAGTGAGGGTACAAATTCACTATCGGCTAGTTGGCGGGCAAGTTAAGTCTTTTTTTAAATAATATTAAGATTTGGAAGGAACGTTACTGCGGTGCGCGTTTCTTCAACAGCAGAACCAGTGGTGCTGCGGCAAGAACGACCCACATCATCAACTTGAAGTCATTCAGATAAGAGATTGTTGCGGCCTGACGACTGATTTCCCCATCCAACATTTGCAGTATGCCGCTGCCTCCGCGGACCAGCGCTTGCGGTACTTCGTGCAGATTGACGCCTACTGCTTCGGCCGTAATATTTTCGGTGAGGTAAGCATGGTTAGTCTGCATACTACGACTCAATACGGCCATCACCATCGATATCCCAACGCTGCTCCCCATGTTGCGGGACAGGCTGAATACGCTGGCG
>JBBSPQ010000523.1:0-2782 GCA_038258585.1 Pseudomonadales bacterium | reverse complement strand
TCAGTTGCTTGCGGCCCGTTGCCTTGACCGCGTCCACTGTCGGTTTGTCTTCCCAAGTGTTGATAACGGTGCGGTCGATCACCTCCTGGCCGGGGAACACATCAGTGATCTGAGGAAAGATGTCGCCGCCTTGGGCCGCGATTACACTCGTCAGGATAGTGGGAACGTTGAAGGCTTTGGCAGTCTTCGCAAGCGCCGCGGAATTGTTAACCACCATCGTCGGTTCGTGACTATTCAGATTCGCGAGCTGGTAAGGCTGGTGATCAATCAGCACTAGTACTGAGTCTTCTGGACGAAGAAGAGAAGCAAGGCCATTACGAAAAGTCATGAATAAATCCTCTGTATTTTGCCATCGTGTAGCGTTGTGGTTTCCGTCAGGTTGGCGCCAGCGGCGACGTCACCTGCACCATCAGTGTGCTGCGCCTGCCATCGGCACAGTAGTGCCAAAGAGCGTTGGGCTGTGTCGCACAAAGGGGAACGTCTTGACTCATGTCTTCGGGTGCGGGTTTGCCTTCGGCGTGGCGGACCAATTTATTACGCAGGGGTAATTTGTTGGTCCTGTCTTAAACCCGGGAGTACCATTTGTTCAACGTTATATCGCTACTAGAGAGGCGCTGAATGGATATCGAAGAACTGGAGACATTCGTGGAAGTGGCTGCCGCCGGGGGCGTTTCTCCTGCAGCATTGCGGCTTGGTGTATCCAAATCGATTGTCAGTCGTCGCCTATCCCGGCTGGAAGCGGCACTGGGTGTTCAGTTGCTCGCACGCTCGACCCGCGGCGCGGCGCTCACCGAAGCCGGTAGCACATTCCGCGACTACGCAGCTAGAATCTGCGCCGAGATGGAGATGGCGAAAGAGACGGTTATGCCCGCTGGCGAGCTCCGCGGCCGCTTGCGAATTGCGATGCCGGTGTCTTTCGGCCCTATGCATTTTGCCCCCGTTCTAGCGGAAATGGCGCGCCGCCACCCGCGCCTTGATATCTATGCAAGCTACACTGATCGATTTAATGATTTGATCGCGGAGGGTTTTGATTGTGCAATCCGGGTGGGCTACCTGCCTGACTCAAGTTTGCTGGCGAGACGCGTTGGGCCCATCTACGGGAGACTTGTCGCAAGCCCTGAGTACATAAAGGCGCACGGCGCTCCCGAAACACCGGACGAACTTCTAACCCATCAGGCGCTTATGCAAGGCACTGAAGCCTGGAGCTTTCTGGATGGAGACAAGGTCCTGACGGTCCGCCCGCAAGGGCGCTTCAAGGCCGACAATGCGCTGGCGCTGGCAGTAGCGGCAGCAGCCGGGCTCGGCATCGCCTGGCTACCGGATTGCGTTACCCATGAATATGTCAGCTCAGGCGAACTTGTTCCAATCATGACACGCTATCCACCCCCGCCGGCAGGCGCGTATGTCGTGCGCCCACCCAGCACACACCCGTCGCGGAAAATACGAGTCCTAACTGAATACCTGATCAAGTACTTTGAACAGTCCCCGCACTTTGCGGAACCTGCTCTTGGCTGAGATGTTGCTCTCTTCAACACGGCGGTAACATTCACAGAGACCTACCCACTTGTTGATTCCTGCTCTGGTGGATTTCCAGCAACGCTTCCCAGAGATCACCGTGGCAATGGGTATAAGTGATAGATCGGTGAATATCGTGAGCGAGGGGGTGGATTGTGTTATTCGTGCGGGGCGTTTAGATGAGCAGGCCATGGTCGGAAGGCCTTTGCTCGAACTGGACTACATGACCTGTGCATCGCCCTTCTATATTTAACGTTATGGCGCTCCCTCACATCCTCGCGAGTTGGAGTCACAACACAGACGACTGGGTTATTTCGCCGCTGCTACGGATAAACCCCTTACGCAAATATGGGAGAAAGGCGCTGAGCGCTTTGAAATGAATAACGGTTCCTACAACACCAACGACGGCAACGGGCTATTGGCGATGATGTTAGCCGGGCTCGGGATTGGCCAACATTTTGAACGCTGTCTACAGCCTTATATTGACCGAGGGGAGTTGGTGCCGGTGCTGAAGGACTGGAGGCAGCCTAGCATGCCATTTCATGTGCTCTATCCACCCACCCCACACCAGAGCGCTCGATTAAAAGTATTTATTGAGTGGCTGCTGACAACGTTCCGAACCGACGATCCCAGGCCGACTCATCCCCTGGATCGGAGGCCGTAACAAATAACTGGAGGCGCACAGCCTCCAGAAAACGACGCAACGTGCACTGCAGATCGCAACGGTCGCTCTAACGTACCGCCGAGCTACTCAACAATGGCCGTGACGCGAATTTCAATGCGCATATCCGGCAACCCCAAAGCATCTGTGCCGGTTTGAGTCCATATAGGCGCATGGTTAGGCATATAGTGTCGATACAACCGACTCATGGTCTCGTTCACCTCCGGCGGGAAGCCTCCCTTGTGATATGAGTTCACATGGATCACGTGCTCCCAACTCGCCCCTGCTGTAGCCAGAGTACGCTCCACATTCTTGAAGGCCTGCTCAATCTCTTTCACTATCGAGCCTGCGGGTATCTGGAAGTCATCATCCCAACCGCCTTGTCCAGATATCTCTACACGGTTACCGACCTTAACCGCCTGTGAATAATTCAACAGTTTCAACGCTTTTTCGCCATAACCGGGGGTGACGAAAAATTCAGGCTTGCTCATGATGCTCTCCAGATTATTTAACCTTGGCGCATGATATAGACAGCTCCATACGTGCAGAAGATGCGAAATCTGACATGTCTGTTCATGACCATGAATAATCAAATCAACAGTGAAC
>JBBSPQ010000522.1:0-2785 GCA_038258585.1 Pseudomonadales bacterium | reverse complement strand
TTTCATCTCCATGGCTGGTCTGATTTCATTTCTGGGAAGGGACGGCACGTACTACCTCATGGGGTGGACCGGCGGCTACGTATTGCTGGCCTTGCTATTGGCTCCCTACCTGCGCAAATTCGGCAAGTTTACGGTGCCCACATTTATTGGTGATCGCTACTACTCGCAGAGTGCCCGCCTGGTGGCTGTGTTCTGCGCTATCGTGGTGTCCTTCGTCTATGTCTGCGGACAGATGCAAGGCGCGGGCATTGTGTTCTCCCGTTTCCTTGAGGTCGACATTACAACAGGCGTCGTCATTGGCATGGCTATCGTCTTCTTCTACGCCGTACTCGGCGGAATGAAGGGCATTACCTATACTCAGGTTGCGCAGTATTGCGTGCTGATTTTTGCTTATATGGTACCGGCTGTCTTTATTTCACTGATGATGACTGGCAATCCAATTCCGCAGATTGGTTTCGGCTCGGAACTGACACCCGAATATGGTGGCGGTTATCTGCTCGACAGGCTTGATGGTGTCAGCGAACAACTTGGTTTTGGCACTTACACTTCGGGCCAGAAAAGCACACAGGATGTGTTTTTCATCACGGCCGCATTGATGTTTGGCACTGCTGGATTGCCCCATGTCATCATTCGCTTCTTCACCGTACCGAGCGTGCGGGACGCGCGACGCTCAGCCGGTTATGCGTTGGTCTTTATCGCGATTCTCTACACCACGGCCCCGGCCATTGCGGCGTTCTCTAAAACCAATCTGATCAATACGGTCAACAACGCCGAATACGCATCTGTGCCGACGTGGTTCACCACCTGGGAAAGAACTCGACTGATTACTTTTGACGACAAAAATGGTGACGGACGAATTCAGTATGTCGGTGATGCACAGGCCAACGAATTGACCGTGAATCGCGACATCATGGTACTGGCAAATCCGGAGATTGCACGATTGCCAAACTGGGTCGTGGCATTGGTCGCCGCAGGAGCTCTTGCGGCTGCACTGTCCACCGCTGCAGGACTGCTGCTGGTGATCTCGACCTCGTTCTCTCACGACTTGATGAAACGTTGCCTGCGCCCCGACATCACCGAGAAACAGGAATTAAGATATGCACGAATGGCCATTTTTGTGGCTGTGCTGATTGCAGGCTATTTCGGCATCAATCCGCCTGGCTTTGTAGCAGAGGTGGTAGCTTTCGCCTTTGGTCTGGCGGCGGCGTCGTTCTTTCCGGCGATTGTGCTGGGAATTTTTTACAGCCGCATGAACCGCCAAGGAGCAGTGGCAGGCATGGTGACAGGCTTCGTATTCACGGCGTCCTACATCATCTATTTTAAGTTTCTGAATCCGGCTATTAGTACAGCGGAACACTGGTGGTTCGGCGTTTCACCTGAAGGCATTGGCACTCTCGGGACGTTGATAAACCTCGTCGTCGCTCTGGCGGTATGCCGAATGACAGCACCACCGCCAGCCGACGTGCAGGAAATCGTGCGCAACATCCGTCTTCCGGGGGAGCATGTCTGACACCTCACCCGTTATTCAGGATTTTATACGGCGCCAGTAGTCATCCACTGTGGCTTTCATGTCCTTGCGAAGCAACAGAATGCCAATCAGGTTCGGCATCGCCATGAAGAACAGGGTCACTGCCGACAGATTCCAGATGAGCGTCGTATCAGCCTGTGCTGCCAAGAAGAAGCCGGCGATATAGATGATTCGGTAGGGAGTGACAGCTTTCGGTCCAAGCAGATAGGTCACCGCTCTGTCGCCATAATATGACCACGCGATAGCCGTGGAGAAGGCAAACAACAACAGACCTATGGAAATAATGTACTGACCATAAGAGCCCAGCAACCCCTGCGAGAACGCGACCGACGTCAGCGGTACCGAATGAATAAGCGATCGCCCTTCGATGCTCAGACCGAGATCAACCGGCTTGCCATCGACCACATCAAAACTACCATTGGCAAGCGCCCCGTCTTTAGAGAACTGCATGTCTTCGGCGACAGACCGTGCGTGTAGCACAGTCAGTCGGGGAGAATTCAACAATCGTCCGCCGGCAATTTCAAGAGCGCCGTTGTAGCGCGTTACGTCGCTGTCTCCACCACTGAGATGATGAAACAAGGCATCGCGCTGTTCAGCGTTCTGGTCAGACCAAGCGCCAGCGACAATATCGAGGTCAGCGCGCGCAAACACATTCAGCTGCTTTTGATTCCACACACCGGACGATAGAATCACGAGCCCTGTCAGCGTGCAGATCACAATGGTGTCAATGAAAGGCTCGAGCAGTGAGACCATGCCCTCGTCCGCAGGTTCATCCGTGCGCGCAGCCGAATGAGCAATCGCCGAAGAACCGAGACCCGCCTCATTCGAAAACAAACCGCGATTGACCCCACGATTGAACGCATAAGCAATCGTGGCACCGAGGAAACCACCAGTCGCCGCCGAGCCTGTAAATACATCGGAGAAGATTGCAATAACTGAAGGCACCACGTTTCCAATGTTAGGAATAATGACTGCAAGTGCACCAATTATGTAGATTACCGACATCGCCGGCACCAGACTCGCAGCCACCATGGCAATGCGCTTGATACCGCCTACTACTACCAATGCCAGCAACACCGTCAACACGCTACCTGTGACCAACGGAGTCACGGAGAACGAACTCTGCATTCCTGCAGCGATACTGTTGATCTGCGGAAAATTGCCAATACCAAATGACGTGATCACGGCGGCCAGTGCAAACAGCAATGCAAGCGGCCTGGATTTGAGTCCGTGTTCCATGTAGTACATCGGGCCACC
>JBBSPQ010000521.1:0-2791 GCA_038258585.1 Pseudomonadales bacterium | reverse complement strand
TTCGCCCGCGATCATTATCGCCATGGTGGTTTACACGACAGCATTGAACCTGTTCGGCGTCGAGACTAACTTCCTCTCCATGATCGGTGTTTTACCGGTGATCTTCTTCGCCGCAACCGTGCCAACCCCGATGCGCGCCGCTGCAATTACACTTTGGGTAGTTCTATTTCCGGAGAACGAAGGACAAATGGCTGCGTTTGGATTCGTGCAACACAACTTCTTCATCCTCTTTAATGCGGCCATAGGATTGTTGTTCTGGCGTCGGGCGCAGCGGGAGTTATTCGGAAGTTGATAGCGAATTTGCTAACAACGATACGTTTGTGTCTGGTCATTCCGGTGGCATGGGCATGCGCGCATCCCGAGTGGATTTCCGCCGAGGCGCTGATGGCAATGCTGTTGCTGTCTATTGCCACGGATTACTTCGATGGCAAGGTGGCGCGTTACATGAATACCGCCTCTCCACGGGGACAATTGTTCGACCACAGCACCGATTTCCTGTTTGTTACCTGCGGACTGTTCGGTGCCGCATACGCAGGGCTCGTTACAATCTGGTTACCTATCCTCATTGTGCTGGCGTTCTCCCAATACGTCATTGATTCCTATTGGCTCTACCGCCAGAAGCAACTGCGAATGAGTATGCTCGGACGCTGGAATGGCGTGTTCTACTTCGTGCCACTGGTGGGGATCGCGTTGTTCAGGCTCGATATTTTCAGTACATTTTCCGAATTACTGGCGCCGACAGTTTATCTGCTTGGCTTGGCCTTGCTGCTCAGCACCTTTATCTCGATTGCAGATAGGGCGATGGCTCCACTAAGGGGGAGGTAGGGAGCAAACCCGGCTCGCAAACGTATTTAGTGTACCAGTGCCGGAAGCATCGACAGCAGCGTTTCTCTGGTCAAGATTCCGCTGTGCGCGGTGAAAGCGTGATCGGCATTGTAGAAATAGCTGCGTGGCAGTTCACCGTACCAGTTGGGATCGATACTGAAACGCAGGCGTTCGATAAACGCATCCGCAAACATCCAAGATTCAATCTGATCCAGCTCATAATCCTCGAGGATAAAGGTCGCCTCTTCGTGTTTGTCGAAGGTATCGGTAGAAATAAGAATAAGAGGGAAATCGGGGTCATCTTTCTTCAGTTGGCCCAACATCTCGAGCTCGACACGACACGGCAGACAATCCACGGACCATAGACTGACCACAAAGGGCTTGCTTGAAAAATCTTCCTTGAGGGTCTTAAAACTTTCAGTGTTGAACGGTTTAATATTGTCGGCAAGAGCCTGCGCGCTGCAAAAAATACCCGTCAGGACAAGCACTGCCATACTCAATGCGGCGGTATATTTTTTAATGTGCATGACTCAACTCCTTGAACGTATAACCAAACTCTGCACTTGACCAGCTCAGGTAAACACCTTTGGGCGAAGTCACCAGGAGTGGGTGATCACTGGCCTGCGCTGTATTGAAAATGGTTCCGGGAGACGACCATGTTTCTCCGTCGTCTTTCGATGTCATCATGAGCAATTGTGTCGCCGTACCGTTGAACCCTTTCCAAACCAGATAAAGTGTGTCGTCGTACTTTGCCAGATAGGGATGTCCGGCGCCAGGAGTACCATCGACTTTGATGACGTGCTCCGATTCACCACTACTCATGTCAAAGCGGCCATAGTGAATCCCGCTGTGCAGATTGCCGTTGCTGAACCAGCTCATGTGGTACTGACCGGGCTCGTCGGCTTCAATCATCGTAGGACCATGGTGAGGACAGGCGTCGATGTACCAATCATCTACTGTTGCTCTTTCAAGACCGCCCACTTCGCCTTTTGCATTTAACACGGCAATGCCGTGATCGCGAATATGTTCGTCATATATTTGTCGCCAGAGAATTGCCACGTCGTCTCTACCGTGAGGCGCCATGGCAATTCGACAACACTCGCAGCTGTTGTGAGACACCCGGAAATTTGGCGTAAAGGTCGCACCAACATCATCGGAGACCGTGTAGTAAATTGCTGCCCCGGCGTAAGTAGCGTTACGTTCAAGCGCAGCGTCTAGGTCACGCTTGTCGATCCAGGTCAGATAGAGCTTTCCTGATTCAGTCAAAAATAGACTGTCAAATCGATGGCCAGTTTTCAGCCCATCATCGTTCATGGTTCTGGGCACTTCGAAAGTCCTACCGCCATCGGTCGACCGTGTGAAGCGAATTTCACCGGTGTAGTTTGGTGACGTTTTGGTAGTCCACGAAAGCAGCACCGAGCCATCCTGCGCCACAAGAATCTTGGGGCGATTCTCGCCGTTGTACTCGGTGTCTTCAGCTTCAGCGTTGACCTGGACAGGGTCAGAATAAGTTTTTCCGGTGTCGTCCGAATGAGACACGTAAACATGCTTGTCCTGCACAAACGTCACCCAGACTCTGCCATCGCCATCAATTGCGGCGCTCGGAGCTCCGCCGCAATCCACGCTAATAATATCAGCATTGGATTCCACCTGCGCCGGCGGACAAATCTCGGCGCTTGCACTGCTGCTCATCAGCAGCATTCCAAAAACGAGACACAAGGCACCTCTTATGGCAACCATTCGGGTCATATCAAATACTCTGGTTACATCATGCATTCTAGAAATCATAAGACAAGTTCGCATAGTAAGTACGGCCCGGCCATGGGTGGGCCACGTAGGCTACTTCGTCAGTCAGGTTATCTACTCCGAAACCAAGCGCCACACCATTCGTGAAGTTATATGACGTCTTCATACCGAGGCGGGTATAACCGTCCTGAGCACCATACACCTGGTCTTCACGGTCGGT
>JBBSPQ010000520.1:0-2799 GCA_038258585.1 Pseudomonadales bacterium | reverse complement strand
GACATGTGGTTTGGTGACTGGGGCGTTCTGGACCCTGGGGCCGTTGTATGGGCGCAACGTCGGTTTCGAAATCAGAGAGTTGACAATGTTTCTGAGTGCCGTCGTTTTGGGAGGCGCCGTGTTTCAATTGCCGCTCGGGCGGTTATCCGATCGCTATGATCGTCGCTTGGTGCTCTTTTATTCTTGTCTGGTGGGTGCCACGCTCTCGGTGTTATTGTACGCGGTTCCTCTATACGCCCAGATATCCATTACTTGGCTGGCTTTTCTTTGGGGTGGATGCGTGATGACGCTTTACGCAATTTGTCTGGCGCATGCCAATGACAGGGCATCGCCTGACGATTTTGTGATGGTAGGCAGCGTAATGTTGCTGGCGATGGGGTCATTCTCTGCGTTGGGCGCTTTTATCGCATCTGGTTTCATGAGTGTATTCGGTCCAGGTGGCATGTTTATATTTGCTGCTGTATGTCTGGCTGGTTTTGCTGCGGCGGTTGCCGTACGTCGGCGCATTAATGTGCTGCCCGTGCATGATGAGACTGGTCCGTTCAGAGTGGTGGCGGAAACGACGACACCGATGGCTCTGGAGTTGGACCCGCGCACTAGTGGCGATGAGCAGAATTAAAATATGACTGGGCCGAAAAGCGGCAAAGGCATTATCAGAATTGTCAGGATAGGTTAGCTCAAAAGGCATGTGAATGAATTATCGCTCGTATGAATGGAAGATAATCTACGTCTTTATTATCGTATTCGTGTTCATCCAGGGTGGCTCCTTTTGGGTGCTGACGTTCAATAATGAGCGCATCGCCACACAGGCAGTCCAGGAAGACCTAAAGACAGGAACACGTATCCTCGAAGGCCTGTTGCAGTTGCGCGCCGGCCAGTTGCTGTTGACGGCTCAGGTACTTGCGGCTGATTACGGTCTGCGAGAAGCTATCGGAACCGGCGATCGCAGAACTATTGAGTCCATGCTTACCAATCATGGTGCGCGAATTCAGGCGGCAGCCATGCTGCTTACTGACATGAGCGGCGAAGTTATCGCTTTCGTCTCCAGCCCTTTGGTAGGCACGGGGCGTCCAATTGACAACGTGAATCCAGCTCTGCTCCAACACAGCAGCAAAGAACAGATGATTGCGCCGCTGGACCGCGATGGTGACACGCTCTATCAAATCATTACTTTACCGGTAAGTTCGCCACTGCCAATTGCAATGTTGAGCATAGGGTTTCCGGTGGGGGATCCTTCCTGGCAGGCACTTGGCGGTGACGCCAATGTGGATTTTGGCTTCTTTGCACGCACTGGCACTGGCCCTTGGCGCGCCCACGGCTCCTCCTTTCCTCCCGAAGTAAGTCAGGGTTTATTGGATCAATTCCAATCTGGATTTGGCAATGCCAGTACATTTGTCTTGGATGATTATGAGTATCTATTGATGAATTTGGTTTTGGAGCGGTCTGCCGGGTATGAAGTTATCGTTTTGGCAGGCAAATCCCTTGCTGAGGAAATGGGACCTTTTGAGCAGGTGCAAAGTACGCTGCTGCGCTGGGTACTGGTGTGTTTTGCCCTCACCATGATCGCAGTTTTCCTATTGACCCGACGGATGGTTGGTCCACTTAACACTCTCGCGCATCTGGATACTCTCACTCATTTGGCTAACAGACGCTTGTTCGATATGACGATGAAGAGTATGTGTGCCAACCCCTCAGGTATTCTGAATAAGTCATTCGCTGTTTTGCTGCTGGATCTCGATGATTTCAAACGCATCAATGATCAGCGGGGGCATGACGTAGGAGACAAGGTCCTGCAGACCATCGCTGGACGTCTGAAGTCCGGGCTGCGTAAATCAGACCTGATTGCGCGCTATGGCGGTGACGAGTTCGCGATCTTACTTCCTGGTGCCAACCGGGAAGCAGCGCGGCAAGTCGTCGAGTCCCTGTTGCCAGCGTTGCGCGCACCCGTAGCCGTTGATGGTGCGGAGTTCCCGGCAATGCTGAGCATCGGTGTTGCGCTGGCGCCTGAGAACGGTAGAGACACCGCTGAGCTGCTCAGAAAAGCCGATATAGCAATGTATAACGCGAAACAGCTAAAAAGCACTTATGCTTTTTATGACAAAGCAATGACAACGACGCCTGTCTGACGATTTTCTGAATATTCTCACGCACGTATCAGGACACTCCTGCCTCATATTTTCACATGGTGGGGAAATCCGATTGTATCTCTAAATGAGATCGATTATCATCTCTGTCTGTCGCACCAGTTCCGGCTTGTCACTATCGCCGCCACAGTTTCTCGTTTCACCCCGCATTCAGGAGTTCACTAATGCTGAAAAAACTCTCTCTGATTCTCCTTGCTCTCTGCAGCACGTCTGCACTGGCGGATGAAATCAATATCTACTCGGCCCGACAAGAGAACCTGATTAAGCCCCTTCTGGATATTTATACTCAGCGTACAGGCACAAAAATAAACCTGCTGACCGGTGGCGCCGACGAGTTGATTCAGCGCTTGGCATTAGAAGGCGCCAATTCTCCTGCAGACATTATTATTACAGTGGATGCCGGTCGTTTGTACCGTGCCAAGGAAGCTGGCGTACTGCAACCTGTGCATTCCGAAATTCTCAACAACATGATTCCTGCGCGCTATCGTGATCCAGACAATCAATGGTTTGGTTTGTCTGTGCGTTCACGCGTCATCGTTTATGACAAAGAGCGCGTGAACCCGGCGGACCTTAGCGGCTATGCCGATCTTGCTGAGCCGAAATGGCGTAACAGTGTCTGTGTGCGTTCTTCCTCTAACATTTACAACCAATCATT
>JBBSPQ010000519.1:0-2800 GCA_038258585.1 Pseudomonadales bacterium | reverse complement strand
GGCACGCGCAGACGATAGGTCACGTCAGCCTGTGCCGAGAGCGACACGGAAGTGAGTGCAAACAGGCAAAGCAGCAGAAAAAAGCGCATCGTAAGTCCCTGTGTAACAATGATTTGTGTTCATTATATAGGGCATCCCAACCGCCAGACATTGATGTTCTTATCGATTATTCACACATTTAGCAAAATGGTCTGATGGTCAGGGCAAGGTGACAACATTCCGCTTATAATCAGGATCAAACAGAGGGCTCAAATATTTAAGAGGGCAATTATGCAAATTAGTGACGCACAGAAACAACAGTATCGCAACGAAGGTTATTTTATTTTAGAACGTGTCATGACCACCGACCAGCTTGAAGGCTTGCGCGACGAATGCCAGCGGTATATCGACACCTATAATGCTGAGATGGAAGCCAAAGGCGTGGAGGTGCTGGGCATTAATCATTACAAAAAGCGCTATTTCATCAGCAACCGGGGCAGAGAAAGCAGCGTCATTACCGATTTTCTGTTTAGTGATCTGCTGGCGGATGTCTGCCGCGCCACCCTCGGTGACGATGCCTATTTATTCAATGAGCAGTACGTCGTCAAAGCGGCGGAAGTCGGCATGAAATTCGGCTGGCATCAGGACTCGGGTTATGTCGGGCATTATCATCGCCCCTATCTGTCCTGCTGGTGTGCGCTGGATGATATGACTATCGAGAACGGCACCGTTTTTGTGCTGCCCTATTCCAGCGCCGGGATGCAACCCGATGATCTGTTCGACCATACAGTCGAGGAAGGCAGCAACGATAAAGTGGGTTATCATGGCGATAACCCCGGCATTCCAGCCATTGTCCCCGCCGGCAGTATCGTCGCGTTTTCGAGCCGCACCTTCCATCGCAGTGGCACCAATACCACCGCCAACATGCGCCGCAGTTATCTGGCGCAGTATTCTGCCGAGCCGATCATGAGCGCTGATGGTTCTAAAATGTGGAATCAGGCGATTCCGTTTGTGAAGGATGGCGAAGTCGTTTCGCGGAAATTTGCCGAAGCGTAAGGTTAATCACGGGGTATATCGGCTGCGATATACCCTGCTCCCTGATTTTAACCAATCTGATTTGCGCGAGGCACCTATACCTATGATACCAATGGCAATCTACTGACCAAGCAGGACACCACGCCAATCACCTTCCAAACCTACGACTGGGATCGGGTCAATCGTTTGGTGACTTACACACCGTTTGATCCCAACATCTTAGGTTTATCCACATACCATTATCGCTATGATGGACTAGGCAATCGCGTTTATCAATCGACCACTGAGCCTTCCGTTCGTGAATACACGTATCTGCTGGATACCCAGCCGGGACTGGCGGTAGTGTTGCAACAGACCAGGAATCTTTGCATAGCACGCGATCTCGCGGAGCGGTTTAGAGAACTAAAACAAATCTGAATCGCTCCACACTCCTATCTTGCCAGGAACTGTTCGAGGAAGATTTATGACTGAACAAATGCGTGAAACAGTAGCTCAAAAAATCGAAGCCGCTTTTTCAGATACCCCATATCCAGGAGAAGGCAACATTTGCCATGATCCTTATCAAGGAGTGCAAGAAGATTTCTGGGGCAAACATTGGAAAGACTTATCGCTCGACTTGATAATCCGACACAGAGACAAGATACCTTCACTAACCCCTGAAGCCTTCCGTTTTTACTTGCCAGCTTTTATGAATGCGGTGCTATTTCATTACGACGAAGTTGATACACTTCCGATAAATGTAATGACCAGTTTGACACCCCCCACACAAGAAAGCCAAGGCCGCTGGCCTATGAACAATCTAATGCACGGATTCCTAAGAAATGTTGAAGGATTTAGCGTCCAAGAGAAGATCGCCATTCTTGCATTCTTGGAAAGCTATTCTCAGTTAGTCCCTGAACACATTGCGGTCGGTGAACTGAAATTATTAGACGGAGCAATTGCATACTGGAAATCTGGACATAAGGGAGCGGAGTAAGGGGTACGTTTCGTTGCTACCATTCCTCATCTTGTCTTGGTCCGACGGATGTTTAAGGTAGAATCAGGCACAAACTCAGCCTGCCAGTGAAAGTGAGTGCCTGATGTCCCTACAAACTCGTCCGATTCCGCCCATTCCCGACCTAACTGCCAAAGTCGCCCGCCGCGCCTTCCGCAAAGGCAATGCATACATGCAGATGCGCGATGTGTTGGGCATCTTACCAGTTCTCCAATCTGTATCATGCCTATAGGCAGTCTGCCTTCCTGATCACCCAGCAAACATTGCAGTACAGCCGCTTCACCCAACGCATTACAACCCCCAATCCTGCCACCCAGCCATGCGGTTTTTGCAATTGAACCCTCCCCCTGCCCGCGTTACCTTTTCTCCTCTCTTTTCACCCGCCTTCGCATTTCATGGTTTCTTCGTGTCCGAACGCCGCCTGCCGTTGCGCGCGCAAATCCGCCCTTTTCCCCGCGAAGCCCATTACCCCACCGGCTGGGGCGATCCAATGACGTTCGCAGACATCCGCGCCGCACTCATCCCCAGCATCAAACGCCTGATGCGTTACTATCGCTATGTGGACGTGGCGGCACGCTCGCATAGTAACTTGTGAGCAAGATTCATCAGGCAGAGGGAAGATTTATCACGAAGTAAAATAGTGTCTTCCCTCTGCCTGATTAAATGTGGGCATATTGACCTTACCCCGATTCAACGGACGGTAAAAGTGTCAGGGGAGGCAAGCTGCTCGTAGTCGGCAGGGCTGAGATAGCCCAATGCCGAGTGCCGCCGCTGACGGTTGTACCAGATTTC
>JBBSPQ010000518.1:0-2804 GCA_038258585.1 Pseudomonadales bacterium | reverse complement strand
CGCAAGATCAAGGATCAAGACTGGAAATCGTTCGCCGATGAGCTGGACTACGTGTCGATCAACGCGGGTCCGAGTGCACTCAAAGCAGCGGTTGCGAGGGCGGAGCAATCTCTGGGCGAGGAAATCCGTCGTTTGTACTATCGCAGTGCCACCCAACGCTGCACTGTCTGCTATTCAGATGCTGGGTGAAGCGGGTCTGGTAGAGAATTCTCGCGTCATCATGGAAAAACCCTTCGGCGCAGACCTAGAAACTGCGGTGACTCTTAACGCCAAGGTTCATGAAGTGCTTTCCGAAGAGCAGATATTCCGCATCGACCACTTTCTTGGCGAAGAAAAGAACAAAGTGTTCAGCAGCATGCTGCCGATTCAGCCTAGCGACGTAGTGCGAGGACAGTTTATCGGCTATCGTGACCAACCTGGTGTGAACCCGGAATCCGATACCGAAACGTTCATCGCGCTCAAGTGCTGTATTGATAACTGGCGCTGGGCAGGTGTGCTGTTTTATCTGCGCACGGGCCAGATCATCTAACTTTTGATTTGGCAGATTCCTCAAAAATGTCGCTGTCTTTCTATGGCAAACGACCTGTCCCAGGCATGAAGCTGGATAAATTGAGTCTACAAGTCGCGATGCATGATACCGGGATGGTGGGAGATGTGCTGGAGGCATACGAGAGATTGATTCTGGAGCCATGCGCGGCGATCACGCGTTGTATACGACAGCAGAGGGCACCGAACGTCTATGGGAATCATCGATGCCGCTGCTGGAAGCGCCGCCGCGGGTGCGCCTATACAGCCCTGTCACACCGCTCACAGGCTCGGTGACTACCACGTTCCAGGCCAGTTGTTGCAAAAGCAGTTCACGCGCGGCTGAAATCGGATCTGATGAGTCAACCAGAGCTTGCAGTCCAACTGGGCTCTCCCTCTACATGGCAGCAAACCACACATAACTCACGACATTCACAAGAGGGGTTTGAGGACGGCCAATACCATCGCGAAAAATCTCGGATTGTAGAGTGAGTCCCGGCACGTTGCCGCGCAGTACTTCCTGGCGATGTTTGTAGACAGCAGTGGCAGACGGAACGATGTAGGCCGTGTCTCTACCAGCTCCCGCCCCAGCAATACACTCAGCGCAGCTAAAGATGACATCAGTGCAACGTTAAACTGTCTTCGGTTAATTAACCTGCTTTTGCCTGCCATTGCTTATACCTCCTGATTTTGCGGTTGAATTCTCACCACTGATTGCAGGCACTAAAACTCCCAAAAGGAACAGAATTTTCTTGTTTTTTTGTGATGAATAGATTGTCATGCTTATTCGGTCATGGAGTCATCATTACCACAGGGCTAAACCTTTAGGAGTCACTCGTGAGCACCAAACCAGAGAACGCGGAGCCAGAAAATAAGTTCGCTAAAATTATAAGATCTCTCACTCTCATCAGGGCCGAAGAACAAAAAGCCGTGTTAGCCGCATTTTTCTTTGTTTTTATATTAATGGCGTCCTACTACATACTACGACCGGTTCGAGATTCTCTAGCAAGTAACTGGAGCAATACAGAAATCAGCATGCTGTGGAATATTCAGTTCTTTCTCAGCGTTGGCCTGGTCGCTTTATTTGGATATGCCGTTTCTCACATTCGTTTTAAATTTCTGGTGCAAGGTGTTTATATCCTGTTCGCCATTAGTTTTATTGTTTTCCAACTCGGTTCTACATGGATATCCAATCCTGTTTTAATTGATAAAGGCTTCTATATCTGGGTAAGCTTATTCAGCCTCTTCCACTTGTCCGTGTTCTGGAGTTTCATGGCGGACTTGTTCACGAAGGAACAAGCGGGAAGGGTGTTTGCTGTTATCGCCGTGGGCGCCAGCGCGGGTTCCATTTTCGGCCCGCTGGTGGCAGCGCTAGTAGTAAGTGTGGTGGGGTCTGACTATTTGATTTCCATTGCTTCACTCTTGTTATTGGTCTCAGTTCCGCTGGTCTATTACCTGCAATATTTGAAATCGATTGACCTTCACAACACAGAACTGCATGGCACTCTCAATCAGTTTGTCGTAGGCGGAAAAGCCCTTGAGGGTTTCAAGGAGTTCTTTAATAACCGCTTTCTAATTGGCATTGCAATATTCATTGCTCTTTACACGGCTATCAGTTCATTCGCCTACTTTGAACAAACTAACCTGTTACGCGCTTATGATCAGGATCAACGCACTCAGATACTAGCGGTTTTATCGCTCGTGGTGAATGTGCTCACTTTCGGCTTGGGCTTTTTTGCAACCAGTCGTCTGGTCACTCGGTTTGGCATGCCCACCACATTGGCAATTATGCCTTTAGTGATGTGCGTGGCCCTGTTGATTCTGGCGTTCGTTCCCATTTTGCTGGTGCTCATTGTTCTTCAAATTGCGCGCCAAGCTGGAAATTACGGCGTAACCCGGCCCGCTCGGGAAATGTTGTTTACGGTGGTGTCCCGCGAAAGTCGCTTCAAGGCGAAACCAGTCGTTGATGTTGTCATGTACAGAGGCAGCGATGCCGTGTGGGCAATAGGGTTTGCCGCGTTGACCGATGGCCTTGGACTCAGTCTGGCAGCTATGGGTCTGATCGGTGCCTTGATCGCCGTTGTATGGGCTGTTACAGGTATATATCTGGGGCGGCGTTTCAACGAAAATCTGGCCGCCGCTGAGGTAAACATCGAGAATCCAAACCTTGCGCAAACTAACGCTTAGTAAATGACGAACAGGTGGAGAGCATCGATAGATACGTCGGAAATTGAGCTGGCTCAATTCAACCTCTCTTTATCTCAAACCGTTGCTATCCT
>JBBSPQ010000517.1:0-2812 GCA_038258585.1 Pseudomonadales bacterium | reverse complement strand
GTTGGCGCTGCCAGGGCTTAAGTTCATTTTTTTCAAGCGGCTTTGCACCGTTGCCGCTGATATCCCCTCCACGATTTCTAACTCGACCAGTTTGTCGCGTAACATGCGCAGTGTCCAATGATCATGTCCTTCAGGTACAGGACTACAAGCAATGGCCACTAACAGTGCTTCCGCCTCCCCCGCTAAGGCGGATCGCCGCTTGTGCTGGACTTTTTCCTTCAAGACCCCATCTACTCCGCCAATACGATAGCGCTTGCGCACGTTGCTGACCGTCGCGGCACTCACGCCAAACAACTCAACGATCTGCTCAATGCTCCACCCGTCAGCACTTTTCACCAGGATGTGCGCTCGTATGATACTGCGCGCCTTCGCTTTTCCCCGTCGGATAAACCGTTCCACTTGACCACGTTCCTCGTCGCTTAAGCTGATCATGGCTCTACTCCTTTTCTATCGAGTATAGCCGTCTTTCTTTAACACCTATCTGATCTGACCACTAGTATATCCGAACCTTAGGACGACGAAGTTAGGATCTGAATCGAAATGATCGAATTGCTTGTCAGCGAATACTCGATTGAAAATTGCAGATTGTGATTATCCCTGTGGACGGGGTTTCTTGGCGACACATATAGCGGCTCAGTTTTCCCGTTGAAGATCGCTCTACCTGTTCTCCTTTGGCTGAAATAGTAATTTGACTTCCGACACCTACCAGAGGCGGCTAGCGCCATGCTAACAGCCTCGCTACCTACATGCGCAACTTACGCCTACCACTTGAAGAGAGAACCGAACTACTATTGAATGTCGACATCAATCAAGGTTTTGATCCACTTCATCAACGTTTGTTTGAGGCAATAGTGCAGATTTATCCGTGAGAACATCCGGCTGGCGAGTTCATGAAACTTCTCAGAAAAGACATGCGCTCGCTAGGACCTGCTACTTTGATCCTCGGGCGTAGCACGACTTACACACAACACCTCATTTTTGCGGACAGATCAAGATATCACCCGAACATCCCAATAAAATACATACCCGAAAAAAGACATATAAGCCCAAGAAAGACTGACAGAGTGAAGCCAGGTATACTCATTAATCGTCTGTAACGATCATATTCTCGATCGCCCACGAACCTTCGGTCAAGAAGTTCACTAGGGGTCACTGCCTTTCCACAAATCCTCATCACGTTCAAGGCAAAGAGGACTCCAATACCGCTTAATATCCAACCAATAGTTTCTTTCATCTTTCGCAGCCAAATGTTGGCTCTCCTTCTGTTATCTTGAAAGTTACTTTATAGCGGCTATTCCCCGTGGGGTCGCTTCGGTGGTTTATGGAGATAAAGGTCGACGAATAGACTTCAGGCACGTTGGGGTGACCTTAGTCTCTTTCATCCCAATCTCATGTTAAGAAATGTGCATCTTTTGGACCGTATCCTGCATCTCGGCAAGTTTTTTGACTAGCTGATCGATCTCTTGAATTGAGGTACCACGGGGAACAGATATTTTGTCACCGTTCCGGGTTTCCAGAATAATCTGTCCAGCCTGCGAGACAGATCGTTGTTTCATATAATCCAACAGACCAGTGATAAGTGCGCCGAGCACAGTACCGAGCGAACCTGCTATAGTCGCTACGACTGCTGGGTCTAGTGCTAGACTTCTTGTGAGATTTTGTTCCTCATCACTATCATCTTCCCGAACACGTAACGTTGCCAGGGATGCATCAACATTATGAGCGACCAAAAAAGTTTGTATATCCTTCAGTTCAGAGCTTTTCGACACTATTTCGATTTCCATATAATGTTCTCCACGGTCTCTTATTTCGGATGATTGTTTGAATCAAATAATCGGAGGGGCGCGGGATCGCCTTGACATATGAAAGCTGCCCAAAAAAACGGATGCGGAAAACCGCCTTGATGGTGAGTGCTATCTGTGCGCAATTTCTTTATGATGCTCAGTTGGGCACGATGAAGGGCAACTGCTTTAGTCTGACCATCAAATAGATTCCTGTAAAATTCCTCCATCATATTGGTTGTTTCTTCGTCGGGTACTTTCCATAAGCTCATTACCAGTGTTTGCGCTCCCGCTTGTTGAAATGCACGCCGTAAACCGATAACACCTTCAGTTCGCTGAACATCTCCAACCCCGGTATCGCAAGCTGAAAGAGTAACCAATTCGGTTTCAAAAAAGTCCAGATTACTAACCTCCAGCGCGGTTAGAATTCCATTATCAGTTGAAGATTTGTTGGGAACGTTAGCGAAAGACACATTGGCGTCAGCAAATGCAAGACCTGAACGTAGATTAGGATTATTTCGCCCTGTTGACACCATGCCTGCCCATCCGCTATGTTTACCGTTGCCCGGGATCTTTTCTGTTAGATCCTGTTCGAAAAATCCATGAGTTGCCAAATGGACTAAGCACGGGGACTTATTGGAAAAAAGAAGTCGTTTCTTTGCTTCCGCTCCTACGTAAGTTTCGAATTTAACTCCTCGCTCTTGCAAGATCTTCTCAATTTTCCTGGCCTCTTTGGCCGTGCCAGCCAACCTTGAGAATTGAACTCCTCGATTATGAGCTGTCGAGGAAGTGTTGTCCTGTTTGAGATATTGTTGCAGAGTGAATATTTTCTCTTGGTTAAGGGAAGTTTCGAGATCCGGTGACATTCCGAAATCTGGGTCAGCCATAATCAATGCTGGATGGGGATTGCGAGACCTCAGTTGAAAATTCAGTACATCACGTCCGCTATTGATGTAGGCTAGCGTATATTTTTCCAAAAGGAATTTGCCATCCTCATCCACTAAGATCGCAAACGGGAGCAAATTCAATTC
>JBBSPQ010000516.1:0-2824 GCA_038258585.1 Pseudomonadales bacterium | reverse complement strand
TTCATTCGATTGATGAGTCAGGACAGGAGCGCGCTCGGGCTTGTTAAGTCGATAGTATCTTTAAGCGAAAACATGAATATAAAAATAATCGCTGAAGGAGTTGAACGCCTTGAAGAGGCTCAAATGCTGAGTACTCTCAATTGTGACCTTGCTCAAGGATATTACTTTTCCCGTCCTGTCCCCGAAGACCAATTGCTGGAATTATTGAATCGCCACAATCCTGTTTGAGCTGATGCATGTTAAATGATATCGCCGGTTGGATCGGGAATAGTCAACTAAGAGAATTTTCAGTCTGGATGCTCAGTAACGTGCCGGGACTGCCGCCCGTTCTACAAACTATCCATATTCTTGCCATTACTGCGGTGATGGGTTCGATTGTGATTGTGGATCTGCGGGTTCTCGGTCTCGCCGTCCCAAGTCAACACATTAACGAGATGGTGGTGCGATTACGTTATTGGACGTTGGGTGGAGTGGTTTTCGCATTTTTATCTGGCATATGGTTTGTATTAGCACGCCCCAATCGTTACTTCTTTAATCCAGTCTTTCAAATTAAGTTCTCCTTGCTGGCTCCTGCGCTGTTACTTACTTTTATTTTTTATCATCTGACTTCTCAGAGTGAAAATTACTGGAGCTCTACAATGCGTCATAAAGTGATCGGTAAATTATTGGCATTTTCGTCATTGCTGCTATGGTTAGGAGTTGTGATGGCAGGGCGCTGGGTAGCCTATTCTGAATATTTGTTCTGGCCAGAGTAGGGGGTTAATATTGAAAGAATTCTGGTTGTGGCTTGAGTATCTTCCAATTTCGAGTGAGATAGGTGCGACGTGGGGGTTTCCATTGCTGGAATCGTTACACGTTCTTTTCATCACGCTTATGCTTGGTTTTATATTGATGGTAGATCTTCGCCTTCTGGGATTTGCCGCTCGGCCATACCCCGTGCTTTCGATAAGTAGGGAGCTTGTCCCCTGGTCCGCTGGCTTTTTCTTTCTCGCAACCGTCACTGGTGTCGGCATGTTCGTCACTAGGGCAAGTTCGCATGTACTTAATCCCGCATTCCAAATAAAAATGGTCTTGTTACTGTTGGCTGGAATTAATATTGCCTTGTTTCATTTCTATTTCGCCAGAAATATATCTGAATGGGGCGCGGCTCAGCGTGCTCCTTTTTTTGCTCGCTTTTCCGCAGTGGCTTCGCTGAGTTTGTGGAGCGGTGTAATGCTTGCGGGTCGCTGGGTTGGGCATATCGTTTAAAAGACAAATCCAATCTCGACCGCTGACATTCGTTACATTCGTAGCAAATTGGTATAGTAAGCGCAGCACCATTCTAATTATTCAGTTGAGCCTTCATGTCAGAAAACAGTAGCAATCAACCAGACGTCCAGCTATCCGGAATTCCTGCATTCTGTAGCCGTTTTACCGATTTTTTTGAGAGTGACGGTGGCGCTTCCAATTACAGTCGACAGGTTAGCGATGCTCTATATTCCTGGGTCTCTCCAACACGGGTGAGAGCACCAAAAACGCTGATCTATTCTCCTGACTTGGCGGAGCAGGCGGGTTTTGACAAAGAATTTTGTAGTAGTGACTATTTCGCTCAAGTGTTTTCTGGAAATCGCTTGCTGCCGGGAATGACTCCTTTTGCGACACGATATGGTGGTCATCAGTTTGGTCACTGGGCAGGGCAGCTTGGCGATGGCCGAGCGATTAACCTAGGTGAAACGGCTCACGATCAAAATTCCTATCTGGCTTTTCAGCTAAAGGGGGCAGGACCAACTCCTTATTCCCGTGGCGCTGATGGGCGTGCAGTTCTGCGTTCGTCGCTGCGGGAATTTCTATGTAGTGAGGCGATGCACAATCTTGGTGTGCCGACTACTCGTGCCTTCAGTCTTGTCTTAACCGGAGACTCTGTTGTTCGCGACATGTTCTACGATGGTAATCCTCAGGAAGAACCCGGCGCAGTCGTCTGTAGGGTGGCGCCATCTTTTACCCGTTTCGGTCATTTTGAGCTATGCGCGAGAAAGGGCGAGCATGCGCTCTTGAAACAGTTAATGGATTTTACAATTGCTTCAGACTTTCCCCATCTAAATCAGTCCCGTGCAGAAAACAATGAAACAGATATTTACCTGCAATGGTTTGACGAGATTTGTCGACGCACAGCTGAGATGATTGTGCACTGGATGCGGGTGGGCTTCGTCCACGGCGTCATGAACACGGACAACATGTCGATTCTCGGTTTGACAATTGACTACGGCCCCTACGGCTGGCTGGATAATTACGATCCCGAGTGGACGCCGAATACGACTGATTTTGAAATGCGCCGTTATCGTTTCGGAAAACAAGCGGTCATTGCTCAGTGGAATCTTTACCAGTTGGCGAATGCGATTTTGCCAATTACTGGTCAAGCCGCAACGCTGGAAGAAATGCTCACGTCATTCGCCTACAATTATGAGCAGCGCTGGCTGCAAATGATGATAGAAAAACTGGGACTTGGTACAGCAGATTATTCTAGAGATGAGGAGCTGCTGGCAGAGCTGGACAGAGTCATGCGGCTTCATGAAATCGACATGACAATTTTCTATCGCTCACTGGTGGAGTTCGATTACCGGAACTCAGCCGGTTCTTTATCTACAGTCATTATGGACGCGTTCTATGCGCCAGAAACGGTTTCCGATGAGGTTACAAGGCAGTGGAACGACTGGGGCCTGCTCTATGCCGGTCGTCTGGGTGCAGAAGCAATGAGTTGTGATGTGCGGAAGGCGAAAATGAATGCGGTCAATCCCTGCTACGTGCTGCGAAACTATCTTGCCCAAGAGGCGATAGACAAAGCTGA
>JBBSPQ010000515.1:0-2828 GCA_038258585.1 Pseudomonadales bacterium | reverse complement strand
TCGTATGGACTGGGTCCTGCTTCGACCAATTCCTGGGCGAAAGTTGGTGCGCTTAAACATCCTAAAAAAAACCAAGCTGCAGTTCGTCTAGAGCTTCTCATGCGACTATCCTCAATCATGGTTACCGACACACAAAAAAACGTGTCCGTCGTAATTATTTTTATTTTCTCTCATCAGTTAGATCGCGTATCCCATAAGAGTCACGTCGAGTTTACAGCTTCCAGAGTAAATCACAACAGAGCTTGCTTGACAGTGATGTAACAAAAAGTAACTAGAAATCCTCAACCGATTTGATGAGACGAGAGAGATATTGGGTTGTCCCACACGACGGGAAAACTACTGATTAAACAGCCTCTCAAGTCACCATGAATTGTCGTGGTAATCGATGCCGATCTGTTTATTGCAGCCAAAAACTCTTTTTCAATAAATTCCAGATCATCCTGACAAAAAAAGACAATTGACCGGTCAACTCGTCATTCGTGCTGGGTTTTAGAAACCGGCGGGTTCAATTCTGCAATTTGAACGTTTTAACAAGGACGCCCCTTAATGCAAAGAAGTGCTCTGCTGACCCTGACTGCCGCCAGTCTGGCATTTACCATTGAAATCAATGCCCAGAATCAGAATCCTGGTGGCGCCCAAAAGCAGGTGCGCGCCGTGCGCGTGGATAATCCACCGATAATCGATGGCAGGTTGGACGAGGCAATTTGGCAACAGGCTGATGTGATTACCGATTTTCATCAGATTCGGCCCGGCGACGGTGCCGAGCCATCGGAGCGGACCGAGGTCTATGTCCTCTATGACGACGATGCAATGTATATCGGTGCCCGAATGTACGACAGCGAACCGGATCAGATCGCCGCACCCGTGATTCGACATGGACAGGGACTGGGTTCAGACGACAGATTGGTCGTTATACTGGATCCCTTCAATACTCGTAGAACCGGTTATCGTTTCGAGACCAATCTGAATGCAGTGCGCCACGACGCGCTGTATCAGAGCGTGAATTCATTTCAGATCGACTGGAATACGATCTGGGCTGCCGCCACCAGTATCGACGGCAACAGTTGGGTGGCAGAGCTGGAAATCCCGTTCAAGTCATTACCCTTCGACCCTAGCATTGACACTTGGGGCTTCAACTTCGGCCGCGGTATTCGCCGTCGCGGCGAAGAAATGGCGTGGGTGTCGTATAACCGGACCTATAATCCCAGTATCTCAGGAGTGGTCACCGGTCTGAGCGGTATGGATCAAGGGTTGGGGCTCGACATTGTCCCTTCGTTCTCGGTCAATCGTCGCGCCACCTACGGGCCCACTGACCACGATACGGAAATGGAACCTTCGCTGGATGCATTCTACCGTCTGACTCCATCATTGAATGCCGCTCTCACGATCAACACCGACTTCTCCGCTACCGAAGTAGATAACCGTCAAGTGAATCTTGGTCGCTTCAATCTGTTCTTTCCCGAGAAACGGGACTTCTTCCTGAATGATTCGGATTTGTTTCAGTTCGGCAATATCAGCGGTGCGGCCGGCAGCAATCAGGCGGCTTCCCGTGCCAGTCGCGAGAACGCTCGCCCCTTCTTCTCGCGTAACCTCGGTTTAAGTCAGACCGGTGCACCGGTAGACATCGAATATGGTGGCCGTATTAGCGGACGCGTAGGGCGCTGGAACATTGGTACGCTTGCCATCAAACAGGACGAATTCGGTCCGGTGGATGGCTCGAATCTTTTCATCGGACGTCTATCCGCCAACGTACTGAACGAATCCAGTGTCGGTGTCATCGTCACTGATGGTGATCCCGCATCCAACATCGACAACTCTGTCTACGGCGTAGATTTTCGCTATCTCAATACACGACTCGCCAACGGCACCACGCTGGAAGGCGACGCCTGGTATCAGCAATCTGAAACACCGGGATTGATCAACGACGATGCGGCATTCGGTTTTGGTCTGCGAGTCCCCAATAATTCGGGATGGCGTGGTGGTGTTGGTTTCAAAGAAGTGCAGGCGAATTTCAATCCAGCCATGGGTTATGTCAATCGTTCCGACATCAGGGATTACACAGTGGACACAGGATACACCCACTTCTTCGATAACAGCATGTTCCAGACGGCATTCACGGGGATTGATGTCCAGCGTATTGACGTTATCGGCGGAGATCTGCAGAGCGAAGCCATTGTGTTTCGACTGCTCGAAATGGAGACCAACAGCCGCGACGGATTCGATCTTGGCTATCAACGCAACAAGGAAGTCGTCTTGACGCCTTTCGCGATCTATTCGGCACCGGACAAGCAGGTCTTCATACAACCGGGAGATTACTCCTTCGATGAAAAGCGCGTCAGTTTCAGAACTGCGGGGCAGCGCGAGTTCTCAGGAAGCTTCACCTATCAGGTAGGTGATTTCTACGACGGCGAACGCACCAATGTGCGGGGTTCTGTTGCATGGACGCAATCGCGCTATTTCGTTATGTCGATGAGTTATGACTGGAATGATGTGGAATTGCCGCAGGGCGATTTCACCACGCGACTGACCAGTATTTCTACGCAGGTAGCGTTCTCGTCGACGTTGTATTGGGTCAGCCTTTTGCAGTATGACAATCTCTCTGAAGAAATGGGCATCAACACCCGCCTGCACTGGATTCCCCGTGCCGGGCAGGAAGGGTTCATTGTTTTGAATTACAACCTCGAGGATAAAGACAAAGACAACGCCTTCCATTCCGCTGCATCTGATCTCAGTGTAAAACTCAAATACACATTTCGTTTCTGAGGCTGCTCCTCATTTCACCTATAATGATGAGAGACCTACATTGCAAAAGTGGGCCGACAATCGCG
>JBBSPQ010000514.1:0-2830 GCA_038258585.1 Pseudomonadales bacterium | reverse complement strand
TCGACCGAATGCGCGATGCCCAGGTCATGTAGATTACAATACGCAAGCTGCATCTCGGCAGTGATCCATGTGCCGGGG
Source organism: Pseudomonadales bacterium (assembly GCA_038258585.1). GTDB lineage: Bacteria > Pseudomonadota > Gammaproteobacteria > Pseudomonadales > Pseudohongiellaceae > UBA5078. Next base: position 2,752 of record JBBSPQ010000514.1, on the reverse strand, counting down.
AAGACTTCCCGCACATTGGCGCACTGACCGATAACGTCTGCAAATGCACTGTCCAAGGTGACTCGGAAGGTCTGTCGTCGTAACAGTTTTCGCATGCTGCTCGAGATGTATAGATTATCAGGCAGCAAAGCCATGCGCACCGACGGTGACCACCACAGAATTGGCTGATCGTCCTGGTACCAAGGAAAGATGCCCTGAGCGTAAGCACGCAACAGCCGTTCGGAACTGAGATCGCCACCCGCCGCCAGCAGCCCATCGGGCTCGTCCAGCGCAGTTTCGACTTCAGGAAAATCGAGGTCGGTGTCGTCCAACCAATGCAGACTAATCATGGCGACCCTATCGAAGCCTATTGATCGAGAAACTTCTCCGCATCCAGCGCGGCCATGCAACCGAAACCGGCCGATGTAATCGCTTGTCGATAAACATGATCGGCAATATCACCAGCAGCGAACACACCAAGAACGCTGGTCTGAGTGGCATTGCCTGAAATGCCACTGTGAATCTTCACATAGCCATCATGCATGTCGAGTTGCCCCTCGAAAATGTCAGAGTTGGGTTTGTGGCCAATGGCAATAAAGACGCCATCCAGCTTGATGTCTCTGGTGTCGCCACCCTCAGTGGCTGCAATTCGCATCCCGGTGACACCCATTGGGTCGCCTAGTACCTCGTCGAGCCTGTGATTCCACTCGATAGTGATCAGACCCGCGCGCTCTTTTTCGAACAACTTGTCTTGCAGGATTTTCTCGGCCCGCAGCGTGTCTCGTCTATGCACCAGCGTCACGTGTGAAGCGATATTGGATAGGTAAAGCGCTTCTTCTACGGCGGTATTGCCACCTCCAATGACGGCGACCGGTTTGTTGCGATAGAAGAAGCCGTCGCAGGTCGCACAGGCACTCACGCCTTTACCCATGAAGGCTTCTTCTGAAGGCAAGCCCAAGTACTGCGCGGAAGCGCCAGTCGCAATAATCAACGCATCGCAGGTGTAAACGGCCGAATCACCCCAGAGCGTGAAAGGGCGTTTGCTCAGATCTGTCTTAGTGATGTGATCGAACAGAATGGTCGAATCGAACTTTTCGGCGTGCAGGCGCATACGTTCCATCAGTTCGGGACCTTGCAGTCCTTCCACATCGCCGGGCCAGTTGTCGACATCGGTGGTCGTGGTCAATTGGCCGCCTTGAATCATCCCGGTGATGATGACGGGTTTGAGATTGGCGCGCGCAGCGTAAACCGCTGCGGTATAACCTGCGGGGCCGGAGCCGAGAATAATAAGTCTGTGATGCTGTACTTCGCTCATAAATCGCTTATTCCTGTATGCTGTCGCTGTTCGTTTAATGCGCGTTAGACGGGTTGTTATGGTGCCTGTTATGGTGCCGAAAATGTATGTTTTAAAGCCCGCCAATGAAAGTGGTCCATATTCTAGTTGATACCAGCCTCTTACTCATTCGATTTTATCGCAATTGTCGCTTGCCCGAGGGTCGTTTTGTTTGCGGAACGAGGGTTTGCGAGGCGGATAAAATTGATTATGATAGCGTCCATTGAAATCTAGAATCAGATAGAAAATATAAACGCAGGTAGTTGAAAAGTTTGAAAAATAAGACAAGTAAAAAAGTAGTGAAAGAACAGCAGCTTACTACGGTGACACAACGCATCGTTCGGGAAGGAACCCTAATCCTGTGTTTTATCATCGGGTTAGTCCTCCTCATCTCCCTGTTGACCTACTCACCCGGTGACCCTGGTTTCTTCACCACGGGCGCAGAAGATGACATTCAGAATGCTGTGGGGCGGTCAGGCGCTTGGATTGCGGACCTCTTGCTGCACCTGTTCGGTTTCTTCTCCTACCTGTTTCCCTGTGCGCTGGGATTAAAAGTCTTGTCTCTTCTGCGCAATTCCGATGAACCCGCAGACGAGTTTTCTTGGGCAATATTTAGCCTGAAAACTGTTGGCGTTATTTTACTGGCGGTAGGGGCGTGCTCACTTGCTACCATGCACTTCAAGATTGGACAAGACGTTTCGTGGCTGGCAGGTGGCGTGGTCGGCTCTATGATGGTGGATGTTACCGTCCCTGTTTTCGCGGTGGTGGGCAGTACGATTCTTTATTTCGCGCTCTTCATGCTTGGACTGACGATTACCGTCGAAATTTCCTGGCTGCGATTTGTGGATCGCACCGGTTATTGGGTTGTGAGTATGTTTACTTCGCTGGGGGCCGGTTGGCGCAAGTGGCTCGATAATAGGAAAGAAGAGCAGGATACTCGACAGATTCTGGAAACTCGCAAGCGCGCACTTGACGTCTACATCGAAAAGGGAAAGAAGCGCATCCCGCCCACTATCGCTCCGGTTAGCAAGGCTCCGGCTATCAAGAGTGCACGCGTCGAGAAGGAAAGACAGGGTCGTCTATTTACGGCGCCCAACCCCGGCGATTTACCCGCCATTTCTCTTCTGGACGAGTGGAAGGGCATCAGTAAGGCAGGATTCTCCAACGAGTCTCTAGAGGCCATGTCGCGTCTGCTGGAAATCAAGCTCAATGATTTCGGCATTGAAATTCAAGTGACGGCGGTAAACCCGGGCCCTGTGATCACCCGTTTTGAAGTTCAGCCTGCTCCTGGCATCAAGGCCAGTCGTATCACGAGTCTTGGCAAGGATCTGGCGCGGTCTCTGGCCTTGGTCAGCGTGCGCGTAGTGGAAGTTATTCCCGGCAAGACCGTCATCGGCATCGAGATTCCGAACGAGCATCGCGAAATGATCATGCTCAGTC
>JBBSPQ010000513.1:0-2833 GCA_038258585.1 Pseudomonadales bacterium | reverse complement strand
GAAGTGGTTGAACTACTGGCACGTAGTCTGGGCTTTTTTGCTGACAAGAGTAGCAAACAGATCGCCTTGCCGGATACGAAATGGCCAATGGTATCGCGTGAATTGGCATTGATGCTCTCGCCCTTAGGCTATCGCAAATTGTCTGCCACAGAGGGTGTATTGCGTGGGGAAGCAGTGGGAGCGTCTTATCCGGTGTTCCATGATTCATGGCGCGATAAACGGGCGACCCATGAAATCTGGGTGGGGACATCGGGTTTCGGCAAGACGTTTGCCAACAACTGCTATCTGACCCGTGAATATGCCGAGAACGGCATTCCTTTTGATCTACTCGAACCGATGGGGCATGGCAAACACATCGCCGATGCTTTTGGTCTGCCCTGGTATGTGATGAGTGCCAAATCAACCCGTCTCAATCCGCAGGATGTGATGTTCCCAACCCTGATTGAACAGGTCAGCCATAGCACCCGCATTTATGAAACGGTACTGGGTCGTCCTTTGTCGGGTGGTCAGCGTCAGAATCTGGAGCGCGGTTTGCTGGGTGAGGCACTCGAAAAGCTCTATCGTGGTTTTCCTGAACTGGATCAGGTAACACCCGAGATTACGCCGACCTGTGATGTGGTCTGTGATGTCTTATCCGGATTAGGGGACAAGGATGCCACTCGCCATATTGCGCGCGATCTGGCAGATGAAATCGCAGGTTTATGTACGGGTTCTGGCCCATGGTCGAGTTTCCTGAATGGGATCACCAATGTGGATTTGACCCGTGGTGGACGCGATTGGATTCGTCCGCGTGTGTTTAGTTTCCACGAATTAGAAAGCGACCCGATTTTACAGGCACTGGCCTACACACAGGTCTTGAGTGCCATCCGTCGTGACAGTCTCATTGACGAGCAACCCCGCATCATCGCGGTGGATGAAGTTTATCGACTGATGCGCCATCCATCCCTGTTGGACTTCCTGATTGAAGCGGCAAAGACTTTCCGCACTCGCAGAAAAAAGCTGATTTCAATTGATCAGGAGAAGCATAACTGGCGTTGAGTTGTGGCAAATTCTTTCGGCCAGCTTTGCATTCTTCCGTGCTACGCCAGCGAGTATACCGTCCATACGGTTTTTTGCCAGCATAGTCTGTCCGCCAGTGTCCCTTACCGAACTGATAAGCGTAGCGTTCCTGTAGTGCTTTCCATGTGTAGTCAGGGAAGGCTCTAAGGATTTCCCACTGATCTACGTCTCCCTCGACCATCGTCTTGAGCTTCTCCAGAGCATCATCTTCCCAGAAGTAACCTTTGCTCTTATGCGTGGCGTTTTCGGACACGGTGGAACCATCGCGCCAGTGGACGGTGACGGTTTTGGTGTGCCGGGTGATTTTGGTGAGATGGATATGCGTGGCGAATGCCTCGAACAAACTGCGCTTTTCCTGACGCGGCACATCCTCCCAACGAGCGATGACTGTTTCCAGTACAGGCTTAGCTTCTGCCAGATCAACGTGTTTCTTCTCACCCGATTTCAACCGCGATAGTTCAGCATGAAGCGATTCAAGCTCACGTTCCAATGCTTTGTAACGCGCTTCCGCCCGTTCGACCATTTCTGGATGCGAAAGAGTGGTCAGGCTGTTGATGATGTTGTCTTTCGAGCTTTCTGCTTGCCTGATCGCGACTTCCAGTCGTCGGACTTCGGCATGGTCGCCGTGATCGATACTGCTGAGCGCTGTCTGCCACACATCTTCATTGATGGTCGTCGCCTTCAGCCGTTCCAGCAACATCCTGTCCACAATCTCATCTACGATGAATGCGCGAATATTCCAGATATTGGACCGATTTTGGCTGTAGTCGTACAACTGGTACTGATACTTCTTTGCACAGGTGTTCCAGACGCTTGCCAGTCGATGGTGCGGGTCGTGCTTCAGGTCATCGGTATACAGCAGATTGGAGTAGGTCGGTGGTGCTTCGGGACGATCTGCTTTGTTGTGACGGATCCACGGACGGTAGGGCACATACTGTTCATTCGGTTCACCATAAAAGTCTATGGGTGAGATGCGGTTGAAGGCGTACATGAATAGATCGTTGGGAATGATGGCTTCGTGGTTATGCCACTGCACGATCACCTGCTGATGAATCCAGTGACCGATATAAGCTACGTTGATGAGTAATTGTTGTAAGCCACTCTTCGAAGGTGTCAGCCCGCCTGTGATACGCGAACGCCGTTTCAGGTGGTCAGTGGTCTTGAAGCCTGCTGGAACCATGTCGGCTGTGAGTTCAGGGAAATACGGCCCTTCAGCGTCAACCTGTTCCCATGTTTTGGAAAAGTTGCCTTCATTACTACGGAAAAGCTCGAAGTATGCCAAAACGATGTCCGCATAGAGATCAAAACGATGATACTTGCGCCAGTCGGGATTACGACTACCATCGGGCAGTTTCTCACGCATATCTACCATGAAACCCGGTGTGATCTTGCGACCTGCCCACATACCCCGTTCCTTACGCCAGTGACGACTTTTTACCAGACGTCCACGCACATGATACTCGATAAAATCGGCGGCGCGTTGGGCGTGGTCGCGGAACATCTGCATGTGATAACGACCCTGAGTTGGGTGGGCGAAGTCATACACGAAACTCGGTGTCAAGACCTGCACGTTATTGCGTTTGCAGGCATCAATAAAGATGTTGGTTTCGATTTGGGTGAGGTCACGGAAGAAACGATCCACATCCTGAGCGGCTACCAGCCCGATTTCACCATTCTCAATCTGGTGATAGAGCAGGGACATACCCGGACGTTCGCTGATTTTCTTCTGACCACTGATGCCAGCATCCATGTCGATCATGTTGATCTGCTCACG